>WRJQ01000045.1 GCA_009778485.1 Oscillospiraceae bacterium | reverse complement strand
AATATCATTCTCGGCCATTTGTTTCTCCATTCCCTAAAGTCCGTTTACAATGCACACCGGTTTCTCGTTTCGGTCGATAGCTTCGATGTTGCCCTTGATGCGCTTGAACGCCCTGTCGAAAAAGCCCGCCGTTATGCCCGCGATGTGCGGCGACAGCGCCACGCGCCTGCGTACTTCTTCAGGGAGCCCGCTGATTATGGGATTACTCATTATGAAGGGTTCGGGGGCGAGAGTGTCTGCGCCAAATCCTCCGAGCTGCCCGGATATCAGCGCTTGCGCCACAGCTTCGTTGTCAATCAGTTCGCCCCGCGCAGTGTTTATCAGTATCGCACCGCGCTTGAAGAGCTTTAGCGTATCGCTGTTTACCATGTTCTCCGTCTCCGGCGTCACCGGGACGTGGAGCGATATTATATCGCATTCAGCGAACAACTCTTCCAAAGGTTTAAACGGGATTTTGTCTATGTTCGGATCAGCCAGCCTCGTATCGTAGTAGCACAGCTCGCAGCCGAACGCTTCCAGGATGGATGCGAGGATCCTGCCGATCGCTCCATAACCTACGATGCCGGCTTTCAGGCCGTAGAGCTCCGGCTGGTCTTCGTTGAAGCAAGCCATCTTCGCTTCCATCTGCCTGTCCGCGTAGATCATGTCCTCGTTGTGCCTGAAGCTTTTCAGCAGCGACAGCATCAGCAGGACTGTCTGTTCCGCCACAGGCCTCGCGTTTTCCCCGGCTGTGTTGCATACGAAAATCCCCGCGTCTTTTGCCGCGAGGGTGTCTATGGCGTTGAATGCCACGCCCTGGGAGTGCACCAGTTTAAGCCCGGGCATGTTATCAATGATTTCCGGCCCGACTTTCGTTATAGCATCGGCCACAATTACATCGGCTCCGGTCGCAATGACTTTTTCCGGCTCGGGGACTCCGTTGCCCATGTGGATGAGTTCCCATCCTGTTCCTTCCCACCTGGCGTATTTTTCAAAGCTGCTGCGATCGACTAATAATGCTACTTTCAAACGATCATCTCCATTTATGTATTATGGACGGATGTGTGTGTACGCTCTCACACGGAGAACAATTCTTTATAGTCGGATGATTTGCCGATTATGTATGCGTAGGATTCTTTTGTCACACCCGCAGCGTTTCCTTCGTCCGTGTCGATGTGTATTATGGCACTCATCTCTTCCAGCGGTTCGTCGGTGCGAACGATTGTGTCGTCGAACACGACTGAGCGCTCTTCCCCTTCGATTCTTAGCAAAATGGAATCCCCGTCTTTGACCTGATACTTCTCAGCCAGAGCCTGCCCCAGGTGTATATGGCGCTTGGCGATGATCGCGCCCTTCTCCATTACGAACTCTCCGACAGGACCGATCAGCTTGACTCCCGGTGATCCTTCAATGTCGCCGGACATCCTTAGGACGGCAGGGATTCCCAGAGCGCGCGCTTCGGTAAACGATAGCTCAAACTGGTCAAACTCCCTGCAAGGCCCCATGACCGCGACTTTATCGAAGGTGCTTCTGGGGCCTTCGATAGCGATCTTGTCCGTTGACTTAAACTGCCAGCCGCCTTTGCCGCCCTCCGGCTCGATGACGTGCCCCTCGCCGAAGAGAATGTCTACGGTCGCCTGCGTCAGGTGGATATGCCGCGCGGATACCCCCACGCGGAACTTATCTCTTTCAAACTCTTGATCCATTACTAATCCCCTTCCCTCTTTTTTCTATAGGTTTTCAAAAAGGAAATGCTCGCGCACGTCCTCGTAACTGTTGACTTCTTCCTCGCCGTTCAAGACGCGGGTGACGCCGCCGGCCAGCGCTTCCATTTCAATCGCTCCGGGGACAATCTCTACCGGTGCGATGAAGCCTACCCGCTCCGTTATCCAGCCTGTTATCATCTTCGAATGGGCGATGCCGCCGGTGAGGATTATCGCGTCGACCTTGCCGCCCACGACCGGGGCGAGCGATCCGATATCTCTGCTGACCTGGTACGCCATCGCCTCGTAGACCAGCTTGGCTTTTTTATCACCGTTGTTAATCATCTCTTCGACTTCGATACAGTTGCTGGTGCCCAGGTGCCCATAAAGCCCTACGTCCCGCCTGAGCATACGCTGCCTGTCCTGCTCGGTATATTTCGGGTTTGTATACACTTCTGTGAGGAAGGCGCTCGGTATCAGCCCGGCGCGTTCCGGGGTGAAGCTGCCGTCGCCGGCTGCGTTCGTTTCGATTATGATGCCGTCTTTATATGCGAGGGAGCAGAAACCGCCGCCCATGTGCGCTATGAGGAACGTTGAGTTGCCGGGGTCAAGTCCCATGCGCTCCGCAACCCTTCTGGCGCAGGCCCTGCAGTTGAGGGTGTGCGAAGCGACTCTCCGCCTGTAGCCTGCGATGCCTGTGATTGTGGCGATATCCGGCACTTCGTCCGTCGGGACGACGTCATACAGGTACGCCGGTATGTTATACTTTTTCGATAGCTCATCGCCGATCATCGTTCCGGAGTACAGGCCAAGGTGACCTATGTTCGTGTTGCCCCGCACATCGTCGCCGAGCTTTTGCGAGAGCAGGTATGCGCCATGTTTATAAGCTCCCCACTTACCTGTCCCCCGGACTGCGATGGCGTCCAGCTCTTCGAGGTTGAGGTTTATCCTGTCGATGAACCCGAACACTATCTTCTTATAGTATGCAAGTATAGTCTCCGGCGTCTTAAGTTCCCTGAGTTCCTTGGTGTCGTGCTGCTCTTCGCTCTGTTCAACGATTTCTTCGCTCTTGTAGTAGGCGACCTTCGACGACGTGGAGCCAAGATTCAATACCAGTATGTTCCATTGCTTATTCATATAAAGTCCATTCCTTTCGTTTTACTACAAGCACAAATTGTCCACGAAAAGGAATGGACTTTTTGTGCATCAACTCGCGGTTCCCGCGCGTCGCGGATTTCCCCGCAGGGGGAGCGATTGGCACATTTCTGGTTTAGCGTGATTCTTCACGCTAAACCTCCTTGACAGTAATCGGTATGGGTTCCAATGGCTCGACGGGCTCTCTGCGGGCGTTGCGCGCAAGGACCCGGAGCGGTTTTGGCAGTTGTCGCTTTGAAGTAAAAAAGGGCAATCTGCGACAAGTATACGTTTTTTCGGCCCGCTTTCGCTAAAATAAGCTAAAACTGCAATATTTTGTACTTCTTGTCTTTTCTGCCCGCTTTGATTATAGAGCCTGACCTGCGTTTCTGTCAACACATTTTATACGTTTTTCTTCTGTTTTGTGAATTGTTTATAGTTGTAGTTGTGCAAAATACACACGAAAAATCATCATATCCCACAGGGCGGCAGGATACGGGCAAATCGCTCGCAAACGACTTTGAGCATAATTTTTTTGTGTTTTTCCGGCGTTTTGCACTTAGGAGGCGGGGAGAAGTGCCGTTTCCACTTGGATTGCTCTGCGTTTAGTGGTATATTGATTAAAAAAGGAGGTAAGCAAGAGTATGAAAGAAATAATCAGCCCGGCGGGCGCCCCCGCCGCAATCGGGCCTTACTCGCAGGCTGTCCGCGCAAACGGTTTCCTGTTCGTCTCGGGGCAGCTTCCGCTGGATCCTTCCACAGGGGCGATCGTCGAGGGCGGCATCGAGGCTCAGTCAAGGCAGTCGCTCAGCAACATCAAATCTATCGTGCAAGCTGCGGGGTTGCAGCTTGCCGACGTCGTCAAGACAACAGTATTTCTGGCAGATATTGAAGACTTCGTGGCGATGAACGGCGTATACGCGGAGTTCTTCACCGAAGATTTCCCCGCCCGAGCCGCCGTCCAGGTCGCTTGTCTTCCCAGGAATGCTTTGGTCGAAATCGAGGCGGTTGCGCACGGGGAGTGACGCGGAGCACTGCCGGGTGGGATTGCGGCGCGAAGGCCGCAATGGCGGGTAGCTGGCACGTGCGCTTTTTCTTGACAATCCGGTGGTGGGAGAGTATCATCAGTATTACATCAGATTCAGGCAAAAACGCCGGAATCTGATGACCTAAAAGTTTGAAAGGGGATTTCAAAAAATGAAGAAAATCCGGATCCTGATCGCAGTGCTCGTAACCCTCGCGTCCCTATTCGCGCTGGTCGCCTGCAACAAAGACGAGGACAAACCAAGCCCCTCCGGCGAGAGCCCGTCGACAAGCGCGAGCAGCAGCGAAAGCCCCGCGTCGCAAAGCCCGAGCACTCCCGCCTCGCCGAACATCACGGAAGACAACGAGGCCCCCTCAGCCCTGCCGGTTGAAGAAGAAGGCGTCGTATTCGCGGATCACATCGACTACATGATCGGCGACAACGTCGGGCTCATCAACCCGCACCATCCGGCGGGCGACGGAAGTTCCCACAACAACACCTGCAGAATGATCTACGACACCCTGTACTACAACAACCCCGATGGTTCTTCCGTGCCGATGCTGGCGACGAAATACGAAACGGACGACTACCAGACCTGGACCTTCTACCTGCGCAATGACGTCTACTTCCACAATGGTGACAAGTTCACCGCGAAGGACGTCATTTTTACATGGCAGCACGCCCTTGAATCTGTCGGATCCATCGCGTCGAGCAACTGGGACTATATTGTTGAAGCCAAGGAAATCGACGAGTACACAGTGGAGTTCAAGACGGCCACTCCGTATGGCAACCTTCTGTTCAACATCGGCATCTCCGTATCAGGCATCCTGAACGAGAGAGCCATAGCTGAGGACGACGTCGCCGGCTACTATGTAGGGACAGGCGCGTTCATCCTCGACGATTTCTCCCCGGGCGACTACCTGCACTTCACGCGCAACGACAACTACTGGGGAGATCTGCCGCCGACGAAGACCCAAAAGTGGACCCTCGTCTCTGAAGCCAGCGCCCGCACGATCATGCTGCAAAACGGCAGCGCGCAGCTTGGCGGCGTCAGCGAGGCTGATCTGTCCCTCTTCAGGGATGACGACAACTTCAGAATCAACACCGTCCTCTCGAACAACTCCGTCTCGCTCATGTTCAACCTCGACGACGACCTTTGCGGCGACCTGAACTTCAGAATGGCGGTCGCCCACGCTCTCAAGACAGACGAAATCGCGATTTTCGCGATGGGCTCGCTTGGTATCTCGGTCGACAACGCTACCATCTGGGGATATGAGGTCCCGTACATGAACACGAACCTCCCCAAGGTAGGGCATGACCTCGCCAAAGCCAAGGAGTACCTCGATGCTTCGGTATACGGCGGCGAGACAGTCGAGTTCACGATTATGAGCGGCAACGACAACATGGCTGCCGCCGTCCAGGATCAGCTTGCCGCAGCGGGCATCACGATCAG
This sequence comes from Oscillospiraceae bacterium, assembly GCA_009778485.1. Taxonomy (GTDB): domain Bacteria; phylum Bacillota; class Clostridia; order Oscillospirales; family Oscillospiraceae; genus WRMH01. The sequence goes on along the minus strand of WRJQ01000045.1, from coordinate 8,711 downwards.
CATCAACCCGATGGACGTGCCGAGCTTCATGGTCTACACGAGCGCCGTCGAGAATCACGCGCAGATGTTCTCATGGTTCGCGATGTTCAGCCAGAACCCTGTCGATACATACAGGGTAAACTTCTACCCCGAGGCGAACAACAACAGGATGCGCTACAACAATCCCATAATCACGGAAATGATCGACCAGTCGGCTTCGATCCTCGGCGAAGACGCGCAGAGGGAGCATTACTACAAGATGCAGGAGATCGTCTCTGCGGAGCGGCCTTGCATCCCGATGTACTGGATGCCGGGCGCGATGGTCTACAGGGCGAATCTCGGCGGGTTCATCACCTCCGCTTCCGCGCACTATGACTTCAGGTACATGTACCTGACTGTGGAGTAACTACCGTGTAGTTATTCGGCTGCCGGCCGGGGCTCTAGCGGTTCTAGTGCCCCGGCCGGTGTTAAAGGAGAGCAAAGGGGGTTTTGTTGACTTGGTTTATTACGCTATAAAACGCGTGCTGCTTCTGATCCCGATCCTCATTGCAGTGTCAATCATAGTATTCCTTCTTTTGGACCTCGCTCCCGGCAACATAATAGATATGATGCAAATCGAGAACCTCACCCAGGACGAGTACCAGGAACTGCTCCGGCAGTACAACCTGGATAAGCCTGTCATCGTAAGGTACGGCTTGTATATGTTCAACCTTCTGCAGGGGGATCTTGGCAAATCGGACTATACGGGGCTCGACGTATGGCAGCTATACACGTCGAGGTTCCCGAACACTCTGCTGCTGGCGGTGTCGTCCCTCATATTCGGCTCCGTAGTGGGGATACCGCTTGGAATTTTCGCTGCGAAGCGCGCCGGGACTCTTGCGGATAACGCCGTGACTTTCATCACGCTGGTGGGTATGTCAATCCCGGGGTTCTGGCTCGCGCTGCTGCTGATGCTGCAGTTCTCCCTGAAGTGGCAATGGCTCCCGGCCGGGGGTACGGAAGGCTTCCGAAGCTTGATAATGCCGACCATCTGCAGCGGTTTCGTCCTCATGGCCGGCACTACGAGGCAGACGCGTTCCAGTATGCTCGAGCAGCTCAACGCGGATTACCTCCGCACAGCGCGCGCCAAGGGTGTGCCTGAGAAAGCTGTCATCAGGAAGCATGCTCTCGGCAACGCGTGGATCCCAATCCTCACTACTATCGGCGGCGCGCTCAGTTTCTCGATCGGCGGCTCGGCAATCATGGAAGCGGTTTTCACATGGCGCGGGGTGGGTTCGCTCGCCGTGGACGCCGTTATCAACCGCGACTTCACTATGACTATGGGGTGTACGATAATGACGACCACAATGTTCGTCCTTATACAGCTCATGGTCGACCTCCTGTACGCGTTAGCGGATCCAAGGATAAAATCCGCCTATGCGCGTCCTAAGATCAAAAGGAGGAGCGCGGCATGAGCAGCAGGAATCGTAAAGAGCAACTCATAACAAAGAAGTATAGGAAACGAAGCCGCTTCGGCGAGATATTCCACAGCATCAAAAAGAACAAGGGCGCGATGGTCGGGCTTGTCATACTGTGCATTATCGTCCTGACCTTCTTCGCATCCTTGTTTATCAGCTTTTCCGCCATGACTGCGACCAGCGCGGCGAACATATCCCGTCCTCCCAGCCGCGAGTTCCTGTTTGGCACGGACAACCTGGGCCGAAATCTTTTCCTGCGGGTCGTCTACGGCGCCCGCTACTCAATCGCAATCGGGTTCGGCTGCACGCTTATCAGCCTTGCCGGCGGCGTGCTGATAGGAGCTATTTCAGGTTTTTACGGGGGTCTTGTGGACAACATCATCATGCGTATCGCCGATGTGGTCTCTTCTGTCCCCGGCATGCTTTTCACAATGGTTATCATGACTGCTTTCGGGCAAAGCCTCGGCAACATGGTCTTCGCCATGGGGGTAACGTCTATACCATTATATATACGGATTACCAGGGCTTCCGTCCTCACCGTAAGAGGCAACGAGTTCGTCGAAGCCTCGAAGGCGATCGGGTTCTCGAGCTTCCGGATAATATACACCGAGGTGATACCCAACGGCATGGCGCCAATCATCATTACCGTGACGACAGGCATCGGCATGACCATCATGGCCGCTGCCGGGCTGTCTTTTATCGGTTTCGGAGTGCCGCCCCCCAGCCCTGAATGGGGAGGCCTGGTGTCGTCCGGCAGGGCATTGCTGCGTACGGCTCCCTGGATCTCGGGCTTCCCGGGGCTCGCGATTATGCTCGTCGTCCTGGCGTTCAATATGCTCGGCGACGGACTGCGAGACGCGCTTGACCCCAAGCTGAAAAGGTAGGGGGTGAGTTTACTTGGAGAATGAAGATATAAAGGTAAACGGCGAAAACGCTGCCGGCGCTGCGGAACCATCCGGTTCCGGCAATCCCGGGGGCAATCCCGGGGGCAATCCCGGAGATGGTGAGATCCTGCTCGAAATCAATGACCTTGTCGTCCATTATGTCCTGGAGGATGAGACTGTCGAGGCCGTGAACGGCATATCGCTGCGTCTGCGCAAGGGTGAGACCCTCGGGCTTGTCGGCGAGACGGGCGCGGGGAAGACTTCGACAGCGCTGGCGACGCTCAACCTCGTTCAGACGCCGCCGGGAGTTATAAAGAGCGGCAGCATCAATGTGTGCGGTTACGATGTGCTCAGCATGACAAAGAAGCAGCTCGAGAAGGTCAGAGGCAATGAGGTTTCAATGATCTTCCAGGATCCTATGACCGCGCTCAATCCCGTCATGACCGTCGGCGAGCAGATAGCAGAGAGCATCAAATACCACGAGGGGGTCCTGCACACCCAGGCGCTGGGCAAGGCGCAGGAGATGCTTGAGATGGTCGGCATCCCCGCAGATCGCATGTTCGAATATCCGCATCAGTTCTCTGGCGGGATGAAACAACGCGTCGTCATCGCCATTGCGCTGTCTTGCAACCCGCGCGTACTCCTTGCGGACGAGCCGACGACAGCCCTGGATGTGACGATTCAGGCGCAGATCCTTGACTTAATGAGCGATCTGAAAGAGAAAATGGGCACTGCGCTCCTGATGATAACGCACGATTTGGGCGTCGTGGCAAAAGTGTGCGACTGCGTGGCTGTAATGTACGCGGGCAAAATCGTCGAGTACGGCACGCTCGAGGATATTTTCGACGAGACGAAGCATCCTTACACAGAGGGCTTGTTCACCTCGCTGCCGAACGTGGACGTCGAGGACGCGGAGCTGATACCGATTCCCGGTCTGATGCCCGACCCGACGAAACTTCCGGAGGGCTGCGCGTTCGAACCGCGCTGCAGGTATGCAGCCGAAAAGTGCAAAGAACCCTTTGCAGCCATTAACATAAGCGACACGCATACCGTGCTGTGTACGCGCTACAGCGAGCCCGGTTTTGTTATCGACGTCATGCGGGGAGGTGAAAGCCGGGCCTGACCCGGCCTGTTGCGATGGCTGAAAACTACATCGAAGTTCGAAACCTAAAGAAATACTTCAGCACGAAGGTCGGTCTGCTGCACGCGGTCGACGACGTCTCGTTTTCGATCGAGGCGGGCAAGACGCTTGGCATAGTCGGCGAATCCGGCTGCGGTAAAACCACGCTTGGCCGCTGCGCAATCCGGCTGGTCGAGCCGACTTCCGGCGAGGTGCTGTTCAGCGGGAAAAATATCCTTAAAATGGGCAGGCGCGACTTGAACAAGGCGAGAAAGGATATGCAAATCGTATTCCAGGATCCGTTTTCGTCGCTCAATCCGAGGCGGACAGTTTTCGACACCATCTCCGCGCCGCTTAAGCATCATCATATACTGCCGGCAGGTTCGAGCAAGGCTGACCTGGAGCGCAAGGTGCTGGAACTCATGGAGACTGTCGGCCTTGCGGAGCGCCTTATAAACACATATCCGCACGAACTCGACGGCGGGCGCCGCCAACGAATCGGCATAGCGCGAGCCCTGGCAGTCGAGCCTAAGTTCATAGTGTGCGACGAGCCGGTTTCCGCGCTGGACGTTTCGATACAGGCTCAGATTCTTAATCTGCTGAAAGATTTGCAACGCAAGAGAGGTTTGACGTTTATATTCATCACGCACGATCTTGCGGTTGTCAACTACTTCTCGAACGACATTATCGTTATGTATCTCGGCCAGGCGGTCGAGAAGGCTCCCTCGAAGGAGCTTTTCAAGAATCCTTTGCACCCTTATACGAAAGCGCTGCTTTCCGCGGTTCTGGTTCCGAAAGCAGGCGCGAACAAGGAGCGCATCCAACTGCGAGGCGAGCTCTCTTCTCCGATCAACCCCAAGGATGAGTGCCGTTTCGCGAAGCGCTGCAATTATTACTGCGACGAGTGCAACAAGGGGACACCGCCCCTTGTCGAAGTGGCTCCGAACCACTTCGTCGCCTGCCATTGCGTAACGCAATGAAATAAAGAAGGGGATTGAATCTATGAACTCTCGATACAAGCACGTGTTCACGCCCATACGCATTCGCGGGGTGGACTTTAAAAACCGCATCTTCATGGCGCCTCACACGCCGACTCTGAGCACCCTGGACGGGTATGTCACGCCCGAACTGGTTGACTGGGCGCGCATGTTCGCCCGGGGAGGCGTCTGCACTTTGAACATGGGCAACAGCTCGATCAACTGCGCCGAAAGCCACGACCAGGGGTTCCAGTTGGACCTGGGAAAGGACGACGGGATATACGGCCTGTCGCAGCTCGCAGATGTGTGCAAGCAGTACGGATGCCACGCGACCGCTGAGATCAACCACGCCGGCGAGGGAACGCTGATGACCGGTACCGTCGGTTTTTCTTCATCCTCATTTATTTCCGACGACGAACTCGCGCGCGCAAAGCGGCTGGGCCGCGAGCCCATCCCGACTACCGAGATGAGCAAGGAGAAAATCGCCGAAGTCGTCGATATGTACGGCAAAGCCGCATGGCGCATGAAGCGGGCGGGCATGGACATGGTCATGATACACGGCGCCCACGGCAACCTGGTCAGCCAGTTCACGAGCCCCAAGTTCAACAAGCGTACTGATGAGTACGGCGGCAGCACTGAAAAGCGCGCTCGTTTCGCGATAGACGTCTGCGAGTCGATACGCAAGTACTGCGGCGAAAACTTCGTCATCGAGTACCGCTGCTCCGGCGACGAGATCGCGCCGGATGGCATGCACATCGAAGAGACCATCGAGCTTGCGGGGGTTTTGAAACCGTATATCGATATCCTTCATGTATCGGCAGGCCTCCACAGCGATCCTTTCGGCCCGAACCTCTACCACCGCTACTGGTGCCAGAACTATATGATGGATCGCTGCTTTAACGTCCACTGGGCGAGCGATATAAAGAAAGCGCATCCGGACCTAATCGTATGTACGGTCGGCTCCATTATGAACCTCGACATTGCCGAGGAGATTATCGCGAGCGGCCAGGCCGACATCGTCGCCATGTGCCGCGCGATTACGGCCGACCCCGATATGCCGATCAAGTACGCGGAGAACCGCCCTGAGGATGTGCGCCCTTGCTTGCGCTGCGATGGCTGCACGAAGCATCTGAGTGTGCCGAAGCCTATGTCCTGCGCGGTGAATCCGCTGGCGAACATGACTTCTGTTCTGAAGGACGGCCTTGTGCCAAAGGCTCCGGTCAGGAAGAAGGTCGCGGTCGTAGGAGGCGGCCCCGGCGGCGTCCAGGCTATGGAGACGCTGCTCGACCGCGGGCACGACGTGACCCTCTACGAGAAGTCCGGGAGGCTCGGGGGCAACCTGGTCGGCGCCGCGATACCGGCCTTTAAGTACGACATACGGGACTACCTCGACTGGCTGCGCCGAAACGCTGCGAAGTGCGCGGACAGGGGCGCCCGTATACTCCTGAACACAGAGGCGACAAAGGATATACTCGACGTGGAGAACTATGACGCGATAATCATAGCGGTCGGCGCGGACCCGATAGTCCCGGCAAGCATTCCCGGGATAAATTCGCCCAACGTGTTCTGGGCGCCGGACGCCGAAGAGTTCCCCTCGTGCGTCGGCGATAAGATCGTTGTCGTCGGCGGGGGCGGCGTCGGTTTCGAGGCGGCTCTCGATTTTGCGGAGCAGGGCAAGCATGTCACTCTTATAGAGTTGCAGGACGAGCAGAAAGCGCATTTCTCTTTGAGGGCGAGCGCGGGGAGCGTCTCGCATGAGCTGATTGCGATTTTCAAGGAAAGAGGCATCATGGTGCATTATGATACCTCCCTGGCAGAGGTCAAGGACGATCGCGTCGTCGTGAAGAATATGTCCTCCGGCGAGCTTAGCGAGCTGCCTTGCGACAGCGTCCTGCTTGCGATGGGCATGAAGGAGCGCTGGGCTCTTGTCGATGAGCTTCGCCACAGCGCGCCTGAGAGCAATGTCCAGTTTGTAGGCGATTGCCGGAACGTCGCGACTGTCTCGGAGGCTGTGAACCAGGCTTTTAAAGCGTGCTTGATTGTTTAGTTAGTGAGTATTATGGCTGATTTTTGCATGCAAAACGCGCAGTACAGCGAAGTGCTGCATAAGGCTCTCGGGCTCAAGACGGAGCCTATCGCTGTCAAGATGATCGCGGATGCTTCGGAAATACCGGGCGACGCGGTACGCCCCCTTGCCGACATGGGAAAGCATCTTGCGATGTGCCAGGCCTTCGCGCTGGTGCGCATGGAGAAGAAGGCGCTTTACTGCGATACGAGCAGCGAGTGGTGCTGGGCTCCGCTTGTCGCTTTTGGCCTTTGCGACAGCAGCGAGGGCAGCGAGGCTTACGACATCATAACCCGGGTGATCGGCATCAAAGACAGCGACGCCGCAAAGCGCTTTTTCGATGGTTTCCCGCGGCTGCCGTTAGGCAAGTACATCGGCATTGCCCTGGCGCCTTTGTGCGACTGCGGTTTCGAGCCCGACGTCACGCTTGTCTACTGCGATGACAACTCGCAGATGCGCGGCGCGGCTCTGGCTGTCAAGAGCGCTACCGGGCGTGTCATCGAGACGAAGCTCGATGCCATTGACTCCTGCGCTTACGCTTGCGCGGCGGTAATCGGCAGCGGGGAGTACCGCGTCACGATCCCTGATATAGGTGAGCACGAGCGCGCGCATGCCGGGGAAAACGAGATAATCCTTTCTGTCCCGTCGGGGAAGCTCGCCGAGCTGACCGGCGCTCTGGCTGCTCTCGACGGTTCGGGTATGGGGTACAACAACTGGAAGCGCGGTTTAGTCCTCGATTTCCAGAGACCGCCGTTTTATGAGAGTCTGTTCGATATATGGGGACTATAGTTATGAATAACGGCGTGCTCACAGGCAAGTTTTATGACATCCAGGGCTTCTCCGTCCATGACGGGCCGGGCATCCGCCTGACGCTCTTTATGAAAGGCTGCCCCCTGCGCTGTCCGTGGTGCCACAGCCCGGAGTCGCAGGCTTTCCACACGGAACTGAACTGGATGGAGATCAAGTGCGTCGGCCTGGAAAAATGCGGGCGTTGCTTAGGCGTCTGCCCGCATGACGCGATTTCTCCGGGAAAAACAAAGGCTGCCCTCGACGGCAGCGGGGATATTCAGCTCGTCACGACGGACAGATCCAAATGCGATAATTGCGGTCTGTGCGCGAAGGCGTGCATGTCGAAGGCTTTGTACATGTGCGGCACGGACTATACAGTTGACGAGATCATGGAACGCGTGCGCCGCGAGCTCCCGTTTTTCAAGCGTTCCGGCGGGGGCGTCACGATTTCGGGCGGAGAGTGTCTTTGCCAGCCTGAGTTCACCCTGGAGGCGCTAAAGCGCTGCAAAGCGGAAGATATTCACACCGCAGTCGATACGACCGGGTTTGTGCAGTGGGAGGTCATCGAGTCCATCCTGCCGTATACCGATTTGTTCCTCTACGATCTTAAGGGCTTCGACGCCGACTTGCACAAGCAGGTGATTGGTGTGTCAAACGAGCTGATACTGGATAACGCGCGGAGAATAGCCGCTGCCGGCGGCAAGTTCCAGATTAGGATCCCGGTTATGCCGATGTACAACGATTCCGTCGATGCTTTTGAGATGCTCGGGCGCTTTGTGCTGGAGTTGGGGGATGCGGTCGAGGTTGTGCAGATCCTCCCGTATCACAATCTGGGCACGGTCAAGTGGGAGCGCCTTCAGGCGAACAAGCCTATCTTTGAGGCGACGCCCCCTTCCGATGAGCTTATCGCCGAGAGGCGGGCGCAGCTCGAAGGCATGGGCCTAAAGGTGATCGTTCATTAGTTGCGACTGTTCAGGTACCCTATGTTGGGTTTTAATGCAGTCAGACACACTAGTTCTAGTTGTATATCATAATGATATACAACTAGAATTTTTTTAAAAAGCACAGCCCCGCATCCGTCCGTTGCGAATGCGGGGCTACTTCTGGTGCTTAACTGCCAATAGGCTAAGCCACCTTTCTAAACACGGATTACAGCCACTCCCGACACGAGCCTCCGATGCAGCCTACGCACACCATTTGCTTCCCCAAGTGGGGAAATACTGGCGGACAAACTCCGCAGTTGTGCTACCCGGTCTCAAAACCCTGTCTGCCATGAACCCGCTGCTTCGCGAGCAGCGCTCCAATCCGATTTATGTGAGTAATGTAGCACAAACAATTTCTTTTGTCAAGGCTTTTTAGCAAAATTCTCTAAAAAAGTTACTATTGGTAACTATTCAGTGCCTCGGTGAGGTCGTTGCAATCACGTTCCGAAACGCGGAG
>WRJQ01000044.1 GCA_009778485.1 Oscillospiraceae bacterium | reverse complement strand
GACGCTGTCGAGATTAAAGCAGTAGACGTGAATGTGCTGGAAGGCACCGCGCCGGAGCTGATACGCCATTACGTCGAACTGAGGGGGATCGGGGTAATCGACGTCCGGCAGATATTCGGAGTCGGCGCTGTTAAGGCTTCGCAGAACATCCATCTGGTCGTCAACCTTGAACCTTGGAAAGATGAAACGAACTACGACAGGCTGGGGCTGACTGAGAATAAAATCGACATTCTTGGCGTCGAGATAGCGACTGTCACGGTGCCCGTAAAACCGGGGCGCAACCTTGCGGTTATCCTTGAAGTGGCGGCAATGAATCAGCGCCAGAAGTTCATGGGATATAACGCTGCGGTCGAGTTCACGCGGCAGATAAACAAACGCTTCGATGAGAAAATGATGTGAAAATGGACGCAACCGGCTACGCGATTGAGCATATAAGAAAAGCACTTCCGGGCATCCGCTGCCTCACCGGCGAGATGATGAAAGACCATACATCATTCAAGATTGGCGGCCCCGTGAGAGCCATGTACTTCCCGGAAAGCGCGGATGCGGTTTCGAGCCTCTGCGAGGCGCTAAGCCGTTTTGACGCTTGCAGCCTCATAATCGGCAATGGAACGAATATGCTTTTTGACGACGGCAGGCATGACGTCGCGGTAATAAAAATGACCGGGGTTTCCGGCGTGGAGCGCAGCGGCGCGACAGGGCTGAAAGCCGGCGCGGGCGTTTCGCTCTCCGCGCTAGCTGCCGCTGCATGCCGCGCAGGCCTTGCAGGGCTGGAGTTTGCCCACGGGATTCCGGGCACGCTCGGAGGCGCGCTGGCGATGAACGCCGGAGCCTATGGAAATGAGATGAAAGACGTCGTAGAGAGTACGACGGTATTCCGCCCCGGCTTCGGAGCAGAAGAAATTCCAAAGGCCGGGCATGGTTTTGCATACAGGAGCAGCAGGTTCTCAACCGGCGATGAGACTGTTCTATCGTCGGTAATACGGCTGGAACCGGGAGAGGTATCGCAAATAAGCGCCGGGATGGACGAACTTGGGAGGCGGAGGAGCGGCAGCCAACCGCTGGACTACCCCAGCGCGGGGAGCGTGTTCAAGAGGCCTGCAAGCGGATACGCTGCCGAGCTGATAGAGAAGTCCGGCCTGAAGGGCTACGCCTTCGGAGGCGCACAGGTCAGCGAGAAGCACGCGGGGTTCATAATTAACCGGGGCGGCGCTGCGTTTGCCGACGTCATGGAGGTCATGGAGCATATCCGGGAGACAGTTTTTAGGCAGTTCGGAGTAGAGCTCGAACCGGAAATCAAGATAGTACGGTCAAGTTAGGAATCGAGGTTTTGTTGGCATGGAACTAATAATTATCTCCGGGTTATCAGGCGCCGGAAAGAGCCGCGTCGCCGCAGTGCTGGAGGACATGGACTTCTACTGCGTGGACAATATGCCCCTGTCGATGCTCCCTAAGTTCGCGGAACTCTGCCTCGCTACCGGAGGCAGGTATGAGCGCGTGGCGATAGTGACAGATACGAGAGCCATGAAGAACATCAGCGAACTTTTTGTGACTCTTGACGAAATCCGCGAAATGGGATGCCAATATACCATACTGTTCATAGAGGCAGAGGTCGACACGATCATCAAACGCTTCAAAGAAACGCGCAGGCGGCACCCTATGGGGATGGCGGGGAGAGCTCTCGAGGACACGATAAAAAACGAAGCCGAGATGCTCAAACCGCTCAGAGACATTGCCGACGGCATAATCGACACCACGAGCCTGACGCTCAGCAAGCTCCAAAACCGGCTGGCGCTGCGCTTCAGGGAAGGGCAGCAGGTCAAGTCTCCGAACATCAACGTTAAATCGTTCGGGTATAAGTATGGCGTGCCTGTAGACTCTGACCTTGTCTTTGACGTAAGGTTCATGCCGAACCCCTACTACGTTACGCAGCTCAAAGGGATGACAGGGCTTGACGACCCGGTCAAGGACTTCATTTTTGCCCATGAGCAGAGCAGGGAGTTTTTCAGCAGGTTATGCGACATGCTCGCTTTTCTGCTTCCCTACTATATCGAAGAAGGCAAACAGTACCTCGTGGTGTGCATTGGGTGTACCGGTGGAAAGCACAGGTCTGTCACGATGGCGGAAGCCCTTGCGGCGCACCTGGCGCAGCAAGGCTACAGCTCGGACTGCACGCACAGAGACATTGAAAGAGATAATTAACCTTGTCATTCTCATACGACACGAAAACTGAGTTATGCAGGCTGCCTACCGGCAAGAATTGCTGCGCGGTAGCGGAGTGCTACGGGCTGTTATTGTTCTGCAACACATTTTCAGCGCGCGAGATACGCCTGGTTACAGGCAACGAGGCGCTTGGCAGGCGCATAGAGGAGCTGTTTGGCAAAGCCTACTCGCTGTCTTTCGATATGCTTCCGGAAAGGAGCAAGACGGGCAGGCAGGCCTACATGATAAATTACTCGGAAAAGCTGGAGCGCGTATTCGACACCTACGGATACTCTGCCTCGAACCTGCTGGCGCACCATGTGAACCTGGGCGTGCTTGAGGAAGAATGCTGCCGCAGGAGTTTTATCCGGGGGGCATTCCTGATGGGCGGAGCGATTACAGACCCCGCGAAAAGCTACCATCTCGAAATGGTCACGGACCATTACAATGTCAGCCGGGAAATATATACTTTGCTACTGGATATGGGGCTATCGCCAAAAACAACAGCGCGCGGCGGGAACTACGTAATATACTTCAAGCAAAGCAGCTCGATTGAGGATTATCTGGCGCTCATCGGGGCTCCGCTGGCGGCGATGGAGCTGATGTCGACCAAGATAGAAAAAGACTTACGCAACGCAGTCAACAGAAAAGTTAACTGCGATACTGCGAACGTAACGAAAACGATTGACGCCGCTGCGGCGCACATACTTGCGATTACGAAGATTCAAAGCTCCGATATCTTCGACGCGCTCCCGGAAAAGTTAAGGCAGACGGCGCGGCTCAGGCTTGAAAACCCTGAACTCAGCATAAAAGAACTGGCTGAAGCGTCCACGCCTCCGGTGACGAAATCGTGCTTGAACCATCGCCTGAGAAAACTGGTCGAAATAGCACAAAGCTCTTGACAAAAGTGTTATCCGGGAGTAGAATGCAACAGGGGTGAGTGAAATGGCAATAAATCCTATCAGCGGCAATTCCAGCGTCTACACCATATATGAGTCCATGTTTAAAAACAACATGTCCCTGTTTAACAACAAACTGGATCTCTCCAAACTTTTCCCTGCTCAAAATAAGGACAAGACTGATCCGCTCAGCTCAAGCGCCATGAAGTACGTTACGGGCATCAAGTCTTCCGCGAGCAGCCTTAACAAGACCTTGGGGACGCTTGCCGGCGGCTCCGCGTTCAGCTCGAAAGCTATGGTTTCCTCCGACAAGGAAGCCCTTTCGGTTAACTACTCCGGGAACCTCTTTAGCAAACCCGGGGAGACGAAGGTCAAGATTATTCAATTGGCGGACGATAAGGGCCAGGAGGCAATCTACAGCATTAATGGCGGCCCTGAGCAAAAGTCGAAGTCAAACACTGTCGATTTGGGCAATGGGCTAAACGTGACTTTCAAGAAAGCCTCCGACGATGAGATTACAATCTCGCAAGGGGTTGACCTCGAGCGCGCAAAGAGTTCGGTCAAAGACCTGGTCATGAACTACAACGACATCTACATAGCCGCGCTGAAGAACTCCGACGACCCAAAGGCCGAGAACCTCGCGTCGAAGATGCTCAGCATCTCCAAGACATACTCGGGGGGCCTTGCGAATATCGGGATTGGCTTCGATTCGGATGGCAAGATGACGATCGATGAAAAGCAGCTCGACAAAGCCGCGCAAGACGGGAGCCTCGAGAAGTTTTTCACACAGAACGCAGGCAAGAACTACGGTTTTACCAACCAGCTTTCAAAGCTCGCGACCGGCATAACCAACAACACGTCGAACTATGTCACAAAGTCGATCTTCGGCAACAACCTGATGCAAAACTTCTCATACAACAGCATCGGGAGCATGTTGTCCTACAACTACATGAACTCAGGCTGGCTGCTTGATTTCCTCTACTAATTGACTGCGAAAGGATTTGTGCGATTATGGCTGAGAAAAGTTTTTTTGAGGTATGGAACGAAGAAGCCCCCGGTCTAAGCAAAGCGTTTTTCGAACTGGCAGGAGCCATTGAGAAAGAAGGCGGGCTCGACGCAAAGACATTCCAGTTGGTCTACCTGGCGATCAAAGCAGCTAAAGGCGAAGTCAGCTCTGTGGCTGCGCACTCGGGGTTCGCGAAGAAAGCCGGGGCGACAAAGGCTGAAGTCAGGGGCGCGATAATGGTTTCCCTCATGACGGACGGCATAACCGGCGTCGCCGCGTGCCTCCCCGCCGCGATGGAAGCCTACGACAAGGCGTAGGCTCGTCGCTGAGTACCAACAACACCTAAAAGCTCCGCAGGGCATATACGCCCAGCGGAGCTTTCGCTAACAGACACACAGACCCTAGATCTCTATCCTGCCGTCGAAGCACTTGATTGCGCTGCCCGTCATAAAGACTCCGCCATCCGTGTAGCGAATTTTCAAGTCGCCGCCAAGCAGCTTTACCGTAATGTCGGCATCTTTCCTGCAAAAGCCATTTTCAACGGCGGCTACGGCCGCGGCGCAGGCGCCTGTGCCGCATGACTGAGTCTCGCCGTTGCCGCGCTCCCAGACGCGCACGAACAATGTCGTCTCGTCCAGGACAAGCACGAACTCGGTGTTTACCCGCTCCGGGAAAGCGGAGTCATGCTCGAAGAGAGGGCCTATCCTGCCCAGGTCAAGCCCGTGGACGTCGCGGGCAAACACGACGCAGTGGGGGTTCCCGACAGACAAGCAGGTTATTGCGTACTCGTCGCCGCCTACAACATAGGGCCTGCTTATCACCCTGTCGCCGCCGAGCGTGACAGGGATTTTTTCCGGGCTGAACTCGACGAGGCCCATATCTGCCGTCACCGTCGATACGAGACCGCCTGTGGTATAAACAAGCAGGCGCCTTATAATACCGTCAGTCTCAATGAGCATCTCTTTCTTCCTGACTATGTCCTCGTCATAGAGATACTTGCAGACGCACCGGAGCGCATTGCCCCCGACGCCGCCGAATGTACCATCCATATTATATAGGCGCACGGACGCGTCGGCCCTGTCGGACGGGCAGATCAGGACGACTCCATCGCCGCCGATGCCGAGGTGCCTGTCGGAGAGCCTGATGCTTAGGCTCTCCGGGTCGCTTATAGCCTCGTCGAGGCAGTTGAAGTAAATATAATCATTGCCGCAGGTCTGCATTTTAGTAAAGGGCAGCGTTTTCTTCTCGCGCCGCATGTTGTTTATGTCTACAAGCTCTATCGTCGCCTGGGAATACTTGCTCAGGAGACAGTCGGCAAGCGCGTCTGCGGTGTCGAGCGAAGTAAAGCAGGGGATCGAGCGCTCGACAGCCTTGCGCCGCAGCTTCACGCTGTCGCGCTCAGGGTTGCGGCCCCTTGTGGACGTCGATATCACATAGCTCACGGCGCCGCTCTCGATAAGCGGCAGAGCGTTATTCTCGGTTTCATGGATCTTTCCGATCGAGACTGCATCGATGCCGACGCTTTCCAGCCGTTCTGCCGTCCCTCCGGTCGCGTATAGCTTAAAACCCAGCTTCGAAAACTTTTGGGCTACGGCAGTTATCTCAGCCTTATCCTGATTGCGCACCGAGATGAACACGCCGCCTTCTTTGTTCATTTTATAGCCTGCCGAACGGAGGCCTTTGTATAGAGCCTCTTCGCGCGTGGAGGCTATGCCCAGCACCTCTCCGGTCGACTTCATCTCCGGCCCGAGCTGTGTGTCGACGTCGCTCAGTTTTTCAAAAGAGAACACAGGTACCTTGACCGCGACATAGGGGGACTTCACAGCGAGCCCGGAGCCGTAGCCGAGGTCGGCAAGTTTCTCTCCGAGCATGCATCTCGTGGCAAGGTCGACCATGGGCACGCCGGTTACTTTGCTTATATAGGGTACTGTCCTCGAGGAGCGCGGGTTTACTTCGATCACATAAAGCTTTGCTTCGCTGACAAGGTACTGGATGTTGACAATGCCTATGACGGATAGCGCCTTGGCGAGCCTGACTGTATGGTCGATTATCAGCTCGCTCAAATCATCATCGACATTCCACGCCGGATATACGGCTATGGAATCGCCCGAATGGACGCCGGCCCGCTCGACATGTTCCATGATACCGGGGATCAGGACGTCCGTGCCATCGCAGATCGCGTCGACCTCGAGCTCTGTCCCCGCCAGGTACTTATCGATAAGGACCGGGTTTTCGATATTCTGGCGGAGGATGATTTCCATATATTCATGGATGTCAGCCTCGGAGAAAGCGATGATCATGTTCTGCCCGCCAAGCACATAGGAAGGCCGCATCAGGACGGGGTAGCCTATGCGCCCGGCTGTCTCCAGAGCTTCAGCCTCGGTCATAACCGTGCCTCCTACGGGGCGGGCGATGCCGAGATCGCCCAGCAGCTCGTCGAAACGCTCGCGGTCTTCCGCAGCGTCAATGCTGTCGGGCGGGGTACCCAGAATGCGCACCCCCGCTTTATGTAAAAATGACGTTAGCTTTATTGCTGTCTGGCCGCCGAATGCGACGACTGCGGCGTAAGGCTTTTCAGTATCGATGATGCTCCGGACGTCTTCGCCCGTCAGCGGCTCGAAGTACAGCCTGTCGGCGGTGTCGAAGTCGGTTGAGACAGTCTCAGGGTTGTTGTTGACTATCACGACGTCATATCCGGCCCTTTTGAGGGACCAGACGCAGTGCACGGATGCGTAATCGAACTCAATGCCCTGGCCGATGCGGATGGGGCCGGAGCCGAAAACGATAACAGTCTTCTTGCTGCCGCCCAGCGCATCGATAAACCCGGCTGCCTCGTTCTCATCGTCGAATGTAGAGTAAAAGTACGGAGTCTCGGCAGCGAAAGCGGCAGCGCAGGTGTCGACCATTTTGAATACGGCGCGGCGGGGGTTAGTGACTTCATGGCCTGACAACCGCTTGATCACAGCGTCGGGGAAACCCATGTGCTTTGCCCGGAGGTATGACTCATCATCAAAGCCGCCGGAGAGCTCTTTTTCCATCTTGACTATATTTCCGAGTTTATGCAGGAACCAGCGGTCGATCATCGTCACGCTATGGATTTCGTCGACCGATATGCCTCGCCGCAAAGCCTCGCATACGACGAATACCCTCTCGTCGTCGCAGTCATGGAGGCGGAGCCTGATCGTCTCGGTATCCTGCGCGGCGCAAACGGCGTCTATGAAGCAATCCCTGCCAATCTCCACCCCGCGGACAGCTTTCATCATCGCCTGTTCAAACGATGTGCCTATCGCCATGACTTCGCCGGTCGCCTTCATCTGAGTCCCCAGTGTGCGTTTCGCGTAGACGAACTTGTCGAAGGGCCATTTCGGGAACTTGACGACGACATAATCTATTACCGGCTCAGCCAGGGCGGTCGTCGAGCCGGTGACGGTATTGAGTATTTCGTCAAGCCGGTAGCCTATGGCGACTTTTGTCGCGACCTTTGCTATCGGGTATCCTGTCGCTTTTGAGGCAAGCGCGGATGAGCGCGAGACGCGCGGGTTGACTTCAATGACCATGTACTCAAAGCTCCCGGGGTCCAGCGCAAGCTGGACATTGCAGCCGCCCTCGACGCCAAGCGCGCAGACGATTTCAATCGAGGCGCTGCGCAGCATTGTGTACTCCCTGTGGGACAGGGTTACCGCAGGAGCAATCACGATGCTGTCGCCCGTGTGGACGCCTACGGGGTCTACATTTTCCATGGAACAGACAGATATTACGTTATCATCCCGGTCCCGCATGACTTCGAACTCGATTTCTTTCCAACCCGCGACGGATTGTTCAACGAGTACCTGGTTGATCGGCGATTGCCTGAGACCCCCTGCCGCTATCTCATCCAGCTCTTCCATGTTGTCGACCATGCCGCCGCCGCTTCCACCCAAAGTGAACGCGGGCCTGATAATCAGCGGGAAGCCGACCTCAAGCGCGAACGCGCGCGCGTCTTCGACAGTGTTGACGACTCTTGATGGGATCACAGGCTGGCCTATCTGCTGCATAGCGTCTTTGAACGCCTGCCTGTCCTCGGCCATATCTATCGTATCGGGGCTCGCGCCCAGGAGGCGGACGCCGTGTCTGCTCAGAAAACCGGACTTGGCAAGCTGCATCGACAGGGTCAGGCCGTTTTGGCCGCCCAGAGTCGATAGCAGGCTATCGGGCTTCTCCTTGAGTATTATGCGTTCCAGGACAGGTATTGTCAGCGGCTCGATGTAGATCCTGTCTGCCATGTTGGTATCAGTCATTATTGTCGCGGGATTGGAGTTGACGAGTACGACCTCGAGGCCGTCTTCCCGCAGGGCGCGGCACGCCTGGGTTCCCGCGTAATCGAACTCTGCGGCCTGTCCTATGACAATCGGGCCGGACCCTATGACCATGACTTTTTTTATGCGCTTATCCAGCGGCATGTTCTGCCTCCTTCGTGATTAGCAGTGCATTAAGCTGTTCTTCGCTGAGCTCCGCCGTCGAGGAGATAATGGCGCTCATCGAGCCATTCTTGCGAAGGTGTACCATCAGCGCCCTCGTATCGACTCCGCACAGCCCCGGTATACCGCGCTCGCGCAAAAAAATATCAAGAGTTCCTTCGCTTTTGAAGTTTGAAGGCTCTTGACACCACTGCCTTACGATATACCCGACAGGCCGGACGCCCCCTTCGCCGAGTTCTTCGCTGATTACTCCGTAGTTGCCGATAAGCGGGAACGTTTCAAAAACGATTTGCCCGGAGTACCTGGGGTCGGAGAGAGTCTTCATGTAGCCTGTCATCGATGTTGAGCAAACGAGCTTTCCTGCTGCTTCCCCGGCGTATCCGAAGGGCTGCCCCTTGAAGACCGTACCGTCTTCAAGTATTAAGTACGCCTCGCCCATAAACCTCACCTACCTTAACTCTTCGGTATCTCAATGCTACCATAAACGCGCAGATGTGTAAAGAGCGATTCAAGAATTGATTGACAAAAAAACGCGATAGTGCTAGCATTGGGCGAAAAACCGGTGGCGCGATTGCGAAATAGCGGCGCGAACCATTTCACGGAGCACGGGGTGGATATGCTCGATAAGACGATACCGTATGCAGGGCTGTACATGTGCAGGAAAGCCGGGACGCCGCTCGCAACAAGCTGCGAGCTGCCGGAAGGCTATCGCTTTGCGCTCTTTAGCGACGGCGACGAGGAGAGCTGGGCAGCGATTGAGACTTCTGTGCTCGAGTTTGACAGCGTTTTTTCGGCGCTGCTTCACTTTAAGGGCAAGTTCATGCCCTATGCGGACGAGCTGCGCAGGCGATGCCTGTTCATAGAGGACGCGCAGGGGGAGAAAGTAGCGACAGCGACCGCGTGGTGGTCTGATGTAGAAGGCCGGAGCTGCCCCTGGCTACACTGGGTGGCTGCCGATCCGCGTTACCAGGGGCTCGGGCTGGGCAAAGCGATCGTGTCGAGAGTCACGCAACTGATGCTCGAAATCGAAGGGGACGTGGACTTCTACCTCCATACGCAGACATGGAGCTATAAAGCTATCAGCATATACATGAAGAACGGATTTCAGCCCGCTGCCGACAAGCGGCTATATAAAGATAAGCGCGACAACTGCCGCAAAGCGCTGAAGATTCTGAGAAAGGCAGGGAAGTTTTAGTATGCTTGACATAAAGCAATACGAGGATATGACGATGCTCGATTTGCCGGAGGATGAACGCTCGCTTCTAAGCGGGCGCATCGACGCTTTGCGCGCGGGCTTCGACAGTATGGCACAGGCTGATACCGGTGATACTCAGCCGCTGGTGACTGTGCTCGAACTGTGCAACATCCTGCGCGAAGATTCAAGCGCCAAGCTGATATCGAGGGAAGAACTCATGCAAAACGCGCCGGAACAGCAAGACGGCTACTTCCGCGTACCGGCGACTCTGTAGGAGCTTGTGAAGAATGGACTTTGATATGGAATGCTTCAGCACCGGATATGAAGGCGTCGAGCCGGGGGACGGAAGCGTGGCGCTTGAGGACTCGATTATGCATAAAGGGCGCTCCGCTACAGCCGGGTCGAGAATGCTGGAAGGCTTTATTTCGCCTATAAGCGCGACAGTTATTGCCCGGCTGGAGAGCGCGGGGTATAGAATACTTGGCAAGACGACCATGGATGAGTTCGGAGCATCAGGGCTTTTCCCCGGCGCAGGAGATTCGCCAACATCGGGGTCTGTAGTGGCTGTCGAGCAAGGCCTCGCGGAATTTGCGCTTTGCAACGACTATTCAGGCTCGGTCAGGCGCAGCGCCGCGTCACATGGGCTCTTCTACATACACCCGACCTACGGGACTGTCTCCAGGTATGGGCTAATCCATTGCGTGCCGTCAATGGATCAAATCGGGATTGTCTGCAGGGCGCCCGATGGCGGAGAAAGGGTACTTTCGATAATCTCCGGCAACGACCCGAACGATGGCGCGATGCTCCCTGATACCGGTTTCGCTGCAGGCGAAGGAAGCCGGGGGCGAAAACCTGCCGTGGTCGCAGTCGCGCGCAATGCGATGGCAGCATCAGCCGACTCGCCGGCCGTATGGGATTTTGCGGAGCGGTTTGAGGCGGTTGAATTTGAGCTGGAACACTTCAGCCTGATCGGCGCGGTGATGCAGGCGCTGTGCTGCGCAGAAATCAGCAGCAGCTTGTGCCGCTATGACGGCGTCAAATTCGGGCACAGAGCCGCAGACTACAAAGACATGCGCGAACTATACACAAAGACGCGTACCGAAGCTTTCGGGGTTGAGGCAAAGCTGGCGGCACTTGCCGGAGCAATGGTGCTCGCGCAGGAGAACTACAGCAAATACTACGATAAGTCTATGAGGCTCAGACGCGTAATTAAAGAATCCCTCGACTTTGAGAAGTATGATCTCATCGCGTTGCCAATATGCAGCGCGTCGCCGGAAGGCTTGCTCGCGCTGCACTCGCTGCCGCAGTTGTGCGGGCTTCCGTCAATCACGGCGCCGTTTGGGAATGGCGGCGTCACGCTCATTGCGGACGCAGGACGCGAGGACGTCCTGTTTGCCGCGCTGCGGGAGGCGCTAAAACTGTGAATTATGAAGTAGTGATGGGACTTGAGGTTCACGTTGAACTTGCGACGGAGTCCAAACTGTTTTGCTCTTGCTCGGCTAAGTTCGGCGCCGAGGCAAACGAGAATGTATGCCCTGCTTGCGCAGGCATGCCCGGAATGCCGGCGGTAACGAATAAGAAAGCCGTCGAGCTCGGTATAGCCGCAGCGCTCGTGACGAACAGCGCGATAGCGCAGGTAATGTCGTTTGACAAGAAGAGTTATTTTTACCCGGATCTGCCCGCAGGTTACCAGATAACCCAGTGGTTTGCGCCTATCTGCAAGGATGGGTGGGTCGAAATAGAGGCCGGCAGCGGTAAGAAGCGCATCACGCTTAAGCAGATCCACATCGAAGAGGACGCCGGCAAGCTGGTGCACGAGCCGCGCACCCGCTCTTCGCTGGTTGATTACAACCGCACTTCGGTACCACTGGTAGAAATCGTCAGCAATCCTGACTTCCGAAGCGCGGATGAAGTGGTCGCCTACCTCGAAAAGCTCCGCTCGCTGCTCAGCTTTGCGGGAGTATCAGACTGTAAGATGCAGGAGGGGTCATTGCGCTGCGACGTCAACATTTCCGTGCGGGAAGAGGGGAGCGAAGTACTTGGGACGCGTACGGAGATAAAAAACATGAACTCGCTCAAAGCGATAGCGCGGGCGATAGATTATGAGTCGCGGCGGCATATCGGCGCGATTGAGGCCGGCAGCGGCGAGCTTATACAAGAGACGCGGCGCTGGGACGACGATCTCGGAGAGACGTTTTCCATGCGCGAGAAGGAGACTGCGGAGGACTACAGGTATTTTCCAAACCCGGAGCTTATGCCGATCCGCATAGATGAGCAGTGGATCAGCAGCATACGCGATTCTTTGCCGGAGCCGGCGCACGTAAAGTATGAACGCATGACGACGCAGCTTGGGTTGCCGGAGCACGACAGCAAGATCATCACCGGGAGCCTGAACCTTTCGCGTATTTATGAGCAGACCCTCGAATGCTTTAATAACCCGAAAGAGGTCGCGAACTGGATTATCGGCGAGCTGCTCAGCATCGTCCACGCAGCCGGAGTCGCCGACGACGACTGCGCTATCGATTGCGCGAAGTTTGCCGGGGTCCTGCGGCTTGTCGAGGGGAAAACCATTAACCGCGCTGTTGGGAAAAAACTGCTCGCCAAGGTCTATTCGGAGGGCGTCGACCCGGACGAATATGTCGCCAAGCATGGCCTGGGGATGGTTTCCGACGCCGGCGCGCTTGAGCCGTTGCTGCGGGAGGTTCTTGAGGAGAACGCAAAAACTGTAGCGGAGTACCTGGGGGGCAGCCAGAAAGTCTTTGGATTCCTGATTGGCCAGGCTATGAAGAAAACAGCCGGCAAGGCAGACCCGGCGGTAATCAACGAGCTAATGCGCAAGCTGTTGAGCGATATTGATAGGAAGTCTGTGTAGGATGGATACGAGAATTGGTGTTGACCTTGGCGGAACAAACATCGCGGCTGCAGCTGTTGACTCAGGCGGCTTGATCGTTTCCCGCGTCAGCGTGCCCACTAACGCGGGCGCGGGCGCCGGCGCGGTAATGGAAGGGCTCCTAAAGGTCTGCGGCATGATAGTCAGCGATACAGGCTGCGTCCCTGAATCGGTCGGCATCGGCGTGCCCGGGACGGTCAACACTGCGGCCGGCGAAGTGATTTTCACGCCGAACCTGCCGGTTAGCGGGGTCAATATCACGGATGCGATAAGAAAGAAACTGGGCTGCCCTGTGTATCTTGGTAACGACGCAAACTGCGCGGCGCTAGGCGAAGCGACGGCAGGGAGCGCCAGGGGGGTGCACTGCGCCGTTATGATAACGCTGGGCACAGGGCTTGGCGGCGGAGTCGTCGTTGGCGGTAAACTGCATACGGGGCTCAGCGGAGCTGCCGGTGAGCTGGGGCACATGGTAATTTCGGCCGGTGGCCGCAGGTGCGGCTGCGGCCGCTTGGGGTGCTGGGAGACATACGCTTCCGCTACCGGGCTGGTCGTCACTGCCTTAGAAGCAATGAAGTCGCACGACAGCGGCATCATGTCGCAAATGTGCGCAGGCGATACCTCCAGGCTGGATGGGAGGTTGATTTTCAAGGCCTCCCGCGTCGGCGACAAGGCTGCCTGCATCGCGGTCGCGCAGTATATTTCGCATCTCGCGGAGGGAATAGCGAACATAATTAATATTCTTGAGCCTGACGTAATATGCGTTGGCGGCGGCATATCGCAAGAGTGGAACAGCATAGAAAAACCGCTCTTAGCGGCTGTCAACCTGGATAAGTATACAAGCCATTCAGAAAATGTGCCCTCGACGCGCATTGTCAGGGCTGAACTGGGTAACGACGCGGGGATCATCGGAGCCGCGATGCTGGGCATTCTCTAATACGGGAATTTTGTCCAAGGGCAAAAAAAAGCCGCCCTCGGCGGATTGGGGTTGCTTCGCGCAGCGCATCTTGCAGCAGGGCTGTGGTTATGAGCAGGATGCCGGGCGTTTACGCAATATATGTTCAGAAGTGTTGCTATGCCGGGATTTCATCGAATCGGGAGTCCGGCTCTTTTGCGCTATATGACGCCTGATGCCATTCTTCGACTTCATAATACTCTTTCGGTACAGGCTCAATAGATATAAACGCCGCGCCGTTATCGTACTCGCCATCTATACGCAAGCTCTTTCACCTCCTTATGTGCATATTATACATGAGCATATTTACTATGTATACAGTCAATATGTAAAAAGTGCAGCTAACGCGCCTCGTTTTTTTGGCTATACTAGCCGAAATAAGGCTGTTCAGACACAATGCCCCGGTAACTATTCAGTGCCACCTTAGTTCGGCCGTTACATCACGTTCCTTTCGCTCGAATGCGCATCCATGCGCATACTCGCGCGCTCCGGCATCCATGCC
>WRJQ01000043.1 GCA_009778485.1 Oscillospiraceae bacterium | reverse complement strand
ACAAAGACCGCAGTTAATAATTGCTTTATTGACAAGGGATTTGGCGAAGCAGGGGTGAAAACCGCTAAGCGATAACCGTATTGAGTTCGAATCCCGCCCCCCTTGGAGCCTTGGACAAGACTTCCCCCTTAATTCTTGTGGCAAAAATGCCGATACATAGAGTGTGACTTGTAATATGGTTCGCAACGGTGCGCAGGATTGGATGAACATATAATGAATAGTGAGAGCGAGGGTGAGATTCCGATGACTGACTACCAGTTCAACTACCTCATGGAACTTAAGGAGAAGGTCGCGGAGCTGACGGGGGAACTCAGCGCTTCGTACAGCGCGGAGGAAGGGCGAGAAAAGCCCGGGATGTCCGATTACCAGTTCAAGCAATATGAGAGCCTTCGCGGCAAGTTTGAATCCCTCTCGCGCGAAGTTACCCTGCTGCGCATGGAGAACGCAGTTTTGAAAAGCGAGAATAAACAGTTGAAAAAGAACCTGAAGTGACAGACGCGACAATACGGCGGGGGCAGTAGCGATAATACTGCTCCCGCCGTTTTTGCGTGCACCCGGCATTGGCGTTATTGCGGGCTTGACCCGGAGCCCCAATAGGGGGGCGGATGCTTTTTCACTGATGAGATTGCGGGTCAAGCCCGCAATGACGATTAGGGGGACAGTATCAGCCTGCCGGAAAAGCTTATCTCCCTGCTGTCCAACCTGTACTGCTTCATGAGTTCCGGGCCGCAACTGTTGGAACCGACTCCGCTCTGCGCAGCGTCGATGCACACAGTTATCCGGTTACCGGCCTTGAGTTCAAAGTTATGCGCAGCCTCGGCAATCGCCCACGGATCTGTTCGTGAAACATTGAAACAGAAGCCTTCGCCCTCTATGCATAAGCTTCTCCCGTCAGCGGAGCTGACAACCAACCTGTCGCAGCCCCAGCGGCTTCCTGTCTCCTGGGGGCGGATGTAGTCGCATGATAGCTCATCCACACTCGTTTTGAACCTGCCATACCAACTCGCGCGGCGTTTGTCAATATAACTCTCGTTTGGGCCATAGCCGGTATAAATGACGTCCTGCATATCTTCATCCAGCGTCAGCAGGAGGCCAAAACGGGGCAGAAACGGCGTCAGCGGGTTCTTTGCGGCAGTAATCTGCCATCCTATCGCCCCGTCTGCGTCAATAGTCCAGCGCGTGTCGATATCCAGGAATCGCGCCATGCCGGGAGCGGTAACAGAAGTCTTTGTTACAATAGTGACTGTGCCATTTTCTCCCGACGCCTCTACGTTATAAACTTGCGTGACCGCCCTGTCATAATGCCATGAGCGCCAGATGCTCTTGACGAGCCTTTCGTTATCTGTTGGCGCCCTCCAAATGTTGTACCGCACAGGCGCTTTGAGCAGCTCGGCGCCACCTGCGCGTATGCTCGTGAACTGAGCCTCTTTCTCAGAAAACGCATAGTCGAAGGAGTCTCCGCTTGTGACGCGTATTATCCCCCGCTCGCGGGTAAACTCCGGGGCGGCGGGGGTTGTCCCGCTCCCGTCTCCGCCCGCCCGCGCAGCCGGGGCGCCGCCAACATACAACTGATCGAAGCCCGCTATGTGCTTCTCCGGCAGCAGCCCGAACGCGCGCAATGTTACATAAGTGAGTTTTATGTATGCCTTACCCTCTGCCGGTACATCGTAACCGATGCTGATCGCGGCATGTCCGCCCGCTTCAATCGACGGGCATTTTACTGCTCCCGATTGCACAGGAGCACCGTCGCAGGTGAGCTCCCATTGGATTTCATACAACTCCCCGACATCGAGAAAGTTCAGTTTATTATATAGCCTAAAGCGCCCCTCCCCCTCAAGCTCCGCTCTGATCGGGCGCAGGACATTACCGAGCTCCAGCAGCCCCGTGTGCGGCTTCCTGTCAGGGAATACGAGCCCGTCCACGCAGAAGTTCCCATCATGCGGGAACTCCCCGAAGTCGCCTCCGTAAAGGAACATCTTTTTGCCATTATCCGCTACGCCCGCAAACACCGCATGGTCGCACCACTCCCATACGAAGCCTCCCGCAAAGCGCGGATGCTTTTCCATTACGAGATAGTAATCCTCAAGGTCGCCCGGGCCGTTCCCCATGGCGTGGGAGTACTCGCAAAGAATAAGCGGCCGGGTTTCATCCGCATCCTCGAAGAACTCCTCGCACCAGGCAACAGGCGGGTACATTTTGCTCACAAAAGACAGCAGGCCATCCGCCGCTGCATAGCCCTGCTCGTGCGGAAGTATGCGTTCGTAGTGCCTCGGCCGCTGCGGATCCAGTTCGCGCACCGCTTCCGCCGAAGCCAGCATGTTACGCCCCCAGAATCCTTCATTTCCGAGCGACCAGCAAAAGACGCATGCCCGGTTCCTGTCACGCCTTACCATACGTACCGCACGGTCGACTATTGTAGCCTTGTACTCCGGCATGTCAGCAATCAGCGAGCGCCGCGCGGCACGCACCAGGCGCGGATCCTCGAATAATTCAGAAGGGTTCTCGTGACCTCTTGACGTGTTCGTCTGTGAATCAAGAAGTTCTGTAACCTCTGGCAGTTCCCCGATGCAAGTCTCCATTCCATGAGCTTCGAAGTCCGCCTCATCTATGACATAGAAGCCGTAACGGTCGCAGTACTCGTAGAAGAGCGGCGCGTTCGGGTAATGCGACGTGCGAATCGCGTTGATGTTGTACTCTTTCATAAGCTTCAGGTCGGTAAGCATCTGTTCGCGGGATATCGTATAGCCTGTCTCAGGGTCGCTGTCATGGCGGTTCACGCCCTTTAGCCGAATCGGCACGCCATTCACTTTCAGGACGCCGCCGGTTATCTCTATCTCCCTCAGCCCGATTTGATCCGCGATAGCTTCCGTGTAATCTCCATCGCCTGTTTCCAGGAGCAAGGTGTAGAGATACGGCGTTTCGGCAGTCCACAGTTGCGGCGCGGGAATCTCAAGGCTCACAGCTCCGCCGTCAATCCCGCTCTTCGCGACTTGCGCGCCTTCCGCGTCGAGCAGCGAAGCTGTCGCGAAACTGAGGCTGCCGTGCGTCTCTAAACCGATATTCAACCGGGCGCTTTTATAGTCGTGCGCAAACTCCTGACTTGTGGTATAATCGTACACGTGCCCGCCGGGGCGGCTCAGCAAATATACGTCGCGGAATATCCCGCTCATCCGCAGTTTGTCCTGGTCTTCCACATAGGTCTCTGTCGACCATTTATATACAAGGACGGCTATCGTGTTATCTCCCTCATACAGCAGGTCTGTGACGTCGAACTCGCTCATCATATGGGAGATCTGGCTGTACCCCGCAAAGTGCCCGTTGATATACACATAGAAGCATGAGTCGACGCCCTCGAACACAAGCGTTCTCTTCATACTCGTCTGCTCTGCCGCGAAGCGCCGCCTGTACAGCGCGCACGGGTTTACCGCCGGAACAAACGGCGGGTCGCATGGGATAGGGTACAAGACATTCGTGTACTGGTGCCGGTCATAACCTTTGATCTGCCAGCAGGAAGGTACGTCTATTTTATCCGGCAGCGCGCCCGGAGCGAAAAAATCTTCGGGCAGCATGTCTTCGGTCTCGCAGTACATGAACTCCCACTCTCCGTTAAGCGAGGCGAATCTATCGCTCCCCTCTCGGCCGGTCCCCGGGCTGTACTTCGAAAAGGGTACATAGTAGCAGCGCTGCGGCAGGGTGCCTATGTGGAGTGCGGATGGGTCTTCGTGATAACGTTTTTCCATAATAGCGACCTCATTTCAAATAGCATAGCAAAGGGGAATGTATCAGTATGTTATCGGATCTCGAACACGCGATCGATGAACTGGCCTCGAAGGGAGTCAGGATTGTCGATCCCAGGCAAACCTATATCGCGCCCGAAGTTGACCTCAGCAGGATTTACAGCGGGAGCGAGCTCCACCCCGGCGTCCGCCTTACGGGGAAGCATACTCTGATAGCCCCGGGCGCAAAAATCGGCACGGAAGGGCCTGCCACGCTCGATGACTCCGCCATTGGCTCGGGAGCGGAGGTCGCAAGCGGTTACCTTTCCGGCGCAACTATGCTGAGCGGCTCGAAAGCGGGCGCCAACGCCCATTTCAGGCCGGGCACGCTGCTCGAAGAGGATGCGACGACAGCCCACGCGGTCGGCCTGAAGCAAACGATACTAATGCACGCAGTCACTCTGGGGTCGCTGATAAACTTCTGCGACGCGCTGATATCCGGCGGCAGTTCGCGAAACGAGCATTCAGAAGTAGGCAGCGGCTTCATCCACTTCAACTTCACGCCTTGGGGCGTCAACGGGGACAAGGCCACCCCATCCCTGATAGGCAATGTGACAGACGGCGTCTTCCTCGATCGTGAACGGATATTCCTCGGCGGCCTCTCAGGCATAGTCGGCCCCGGCACGGTCGGTTTCGGCGCGGCTACCGTCGCCGGGCAAACGATCCGCAAGCCGGTTCCCGAGTCGCATATTTATTCCGGAAAGGCCGCGTCGTCCGATGTCGTAAGGCCTTTCGACAGCCGCAGCCTCAGTGCCGGGCATATCGAGAAAGTCCGCGAAAGCAACGCGCAGTACATCGCTCAGCTGTACGCGCTGATTGGCTGGTATGAGAATGTGAGGCTCATACGAAGCATTATGGACAGCAGCATTGAACTGCCGCTTGTGCTTGTCGGTGCTATTGAGGCTATCCGCTTGTGCGTCGATGAGCGTATCGCCAGATACAACAGCTTTGCCGACGAATGGTCCGCGCCTGTGTTTCCCGGCATGCAGTCGCTTGATCCTTCGGGCGAGATAAGCTTCCCGATTGACTGGAAACCGGGCGTACGGCATGACGAGTGGGTCCGCAGCCTGTCAGTGCACGAAAAGGACAATCTGCGCTCCTGGATTTCGGACATCGCGCAAAAGGCGTACCTATACCTGCATTATCTTTAATAAACTATTATATATTGAGTCTGTCAAGTTAATTTTTCAATAGTCACATCAGCGCAGGTGTGTTATCATAGGGGAAGCGTTGACTGTTCTATCATAATTGCGACGACGAGACAATGAGGAGGTTAAGCATGGGGATCGATTTGAAAGGCTTTCACGCGTTTATCACAGGAGGTTCGAGCGGCTTCGGTTTTGAAATGGCAAAGACGCTGCTTGCGCACAACGCTACAGTAGCGATAGCGGCAAGAGGCGGCGACAAGCTGGAGAAAGCGTACTCGGCGCTAAAGGAAATCAGCGCAGACGTCTATAGGGTCGATATGGACGTGCGGGACTTGGGTTCGGTCGCTTCGGCGGCGGACTGGGTCGCAAAAAACTTTGAACGCGTCGATATGCTCGTCAACAACGCAGGCATCGGCATGCGCGGCGCGAACACAGGCTCGCGGGACGCACCGACCCCGTTCTACGAGATACCTGTCGATGCGTTCAGGAACATAGTGGAGACGAACTTCATCGGCTACTTCTATGTGGCGCGTGCCATCGTCCCACTCATACTGAAAAGCGGCGGGGGCAGAGTCGTAAACGTATCCACCGGCCTGAGAACCATGACGGCCCGGGGCCAGTTGCCATACGGTCCGGCGCGCGCCGCCGCGGAGGCGATGTCCGTAATCCTGACTGACGAGCTCAAGGGCAAGAACACAACCGTGAATGTCCTTCTCCCGGGGGGCGCTTCCAACACAGGTTTTGTGCCGGAAGACGAGCGCGGGCGTTTCGACCTTTCCGCATTGCTGCCTGCAAGCATACTAAACGAAGCGATCCTCTTCCTCTCATCCGGGCTCGCAAAAGGGATGACGGGGGAGCGGATAATCGGCAGGGAGTTCGACGAGTGGCTGGAGAAGAAAGGTCTGAAATCGGAGTGGGAGCATCTTAAAATGTAACCCCGATTACTCATTTACACAGTCAGGAATATATGGTAAAGTGTGCGGGAAGAATAGTTGGAAAGTCCGGCGGTACGATGTCAAGCCCTAAAATGTGAATTATTTATGAACAAACTGCCTGGACGCCCAGCAAATAGGTCGAAAAAGGGCACAGCTGACCAAGCCCTACCTACTTGATTTTTTCAAAAATCAGAAGTAGGACGTCCGGATCGGCGCAGGATTCTACGCCGGGATATAAAGCCGGTTGTCTTTCAGCAGTCGAAAGACCAACCTGACCAATTTTCTGGCAGTTAAAGCGAGTGCGCGTTGATGCTGATACTTGTTGACCTCTTTGTACTTGAGATCGTAGAAGCGCTTGTACTCCGTGTCGCAACGCACAAGAGCGAATGCAGCTTCACACAAGTAGTATTTTAGGAAGCGGTTGCCGGACCTGATAAGGCGCGTGATTTGTCCCTCAAACATACCAGACTTGTTTTCTTTCCACACGAGGCCAGCATATTTGGCAAGAGCGGACTGGCCTTTCGCAAAACGATTGACATCGCCGACCTCGGCGATTATACCCGCCGAAGTCACCGGGCCAAATCCTGGAATGGAAATCAACGTGTTAGGAATGTTCTCGAATTGACGGGCGATTTCCTTATCCAAAGCTTTAATTTGAGCCTGCATGGCCCGCATAGAGGAGATAGAGATGGACAGCACCTGATTCACTGAATCATTAACGGTTTTAGGGAGACGGTAGGAACCTTTGGCAGCGGCTTGAACGGCCTTGGCAATCTCCTCCGGACGCGGGGAACGGTTACTCCCTTTCTCGGCGATGAAGGTTGTAAGAGCGCCGAGATCCATATTGACGATGTCGTCAGGAGTTTCAAATTCCTCGTAAACCGCCAAGGCGGCAACGCCATAGTTGTTGGAAAACGCACTCTCTTGCGCGAGACCGGAGCATTTCATGAAGAGGTAGTTCATGAAACGCTGCTTCTCCCGAGTAAGGTTTTGAACAGCGTAAAATCGGGCGCGTGTGAGTTTCTGCAAGGCAATATACCGATAGTCATCCATCTGAATCGGGAAACCGATCCGCCCAAAACGGAGACTGTCTGCGACAACGAAAGCGTCCACGGGGTCATTCTTGGGCAAATCGGAATAAGAGCCTTTGAACTTGCTGACCTGTTTGGCATTCAACACAAACAGCTTCCGTTCAAACCGCGCCAGAGCGCCATCCTCCCGAAGAAAAGACATGAGGTTTTCCCCATAGACGCCAGTCGCTTCGATGCCGATGACGACAGAGGTTAAGTTCTTCTCCTCCAAGGCGGACACGACACGCTTAGAAAGCATCTGCGCCCCGCCGAGATTGTTGTGCATCGAAAAGGAACTGTGTTTGTCGCCATCCGGCAGCATGATGTACACCGCGTTGTCGCGGCTACCCACATCAATGCCAACGAAAAGTTTGTTCACATTTTCACCTTCTTTCTATGTTGGATTTTAGCCAACCAACTTGACAATACCCACGATACCGTAGCATCGACACCCTCGCATATTAGAATCCACCCGGTAGTAGGCCATTGCGAACCCGCACTGCTAGACGGGCTGCCTACTGTCCGATAAACAGCCGGCGGTTTGAGGCTAACTTACGGCTCAGGGGAACAGACTTTCCATGAAGTAATCTTTCGATTCAACAAGGAGCACAAGAACTTTTGCCTGATTGACATAGCGCCAATTCTATCATGGGTATAGGCAAGCTGGCAGGTTGATTATTAATGAGGTATTCGTTGCACGGTGTGATTTAATGCCGCTGCGGCGGGGACGAAAGACGAGAGACGTAGGACGAAAGACGAGAGACGTAGGACGAAAGACGAGAGACGTAGGACGAAAGACGAGAGACGTAGGACGAGAGTTTGGTCTCTGCTCGCTCAGGCGCGGGCAACTGCTCGGCCAACGGCAAGCCTGTACTCTGCCTGCTGCCGCCCTCCGCGAACGACCAGCGTGGGGAAGGTCGTTCACTCCGGTTGGCCATCTTAATGGATTCGCTATAGATATATGAGAAACGATTTGATGATTCAATGTGGTTGCGGGGACACAAAAAACCCCTCGCAAATACTATTATACGAGGAGTATACTGTATGGAAAAAACTACACTTGGCAGGACAGGCCTTAGCGTGACTGTCGCAGGCCTGGGATGCGGCGGTTTTTCGCGCATTGGCCTGTCAAAAGGAATCGACCACGCAGCCGGGGTCGTCCGTGCAGCTTACGACGCGGGGCTGACCTTCTTCGATACAGCCGCGCTGTACGAGACGCAACCGGCAGTAGGCAAAGGCCTAAGCGGCCTGCCTCGTGACAGCTACACGCTGTCGACAAAGTTCACTTACGGCGAAGGCGAGCGAATCATATCAGCGGAAAAGATGACAGAATCGCTCGAGCGCAGCCTGAAGGAGCTGGGCGTCGAGTACGTCGACGTTTTCCATATCCACGGGCTGATGGCGCAGGACTACGCGCAAGCCCGTGACACTTTCGTCCCTGCGATGCACAAAGCGAAACAGCAGGGCAAAATCCGCTTTCTTGGCGTGACTGAGCGATTTGCGGAGGACACAACGCACGAAATGCTGAAACTCGCGCTGCCTGAGGACCTGTTCGACGTTATCATGGTCGGCTACAACCTTCTCAACCAGTCAGCCGCGCAGTATGTGCTGCCCGCAGCCCTGGAAAAAAACCTTGGAGTCCTATGCATGTTCGCAGTGCGCCGCGCCCTGTGGAACCGGGAACAGCTTATGAAAGACATAGCGCGCATACTGGCCGCAGGCCAGGGCGGAAGCGGTCTTGACGCGGACTCCCTGGACTTCCTGATCGCCGAAAGCATCGCGAAATCCCTGCCCGAGGCGGCGTACCGCTTCTGCAGGCATACGCCCGGAATAACGGTAACGCTGACCGGGACAAGCAATCACGACCATCTGGCCGAAAACCTTGAATCTTTGAAGCTGCCTCAGTTGCCGGCATCAGCGCTCGAACGCCTGCACAGCCTGTTTGACGGCGTCGACTGCGTAAGCGGGCAATGATATAGCAATAGCTACTCAGGAGTTGTTGATAAATAATTTGCACATCTCGCCTTGTATTTTTGCCATCATACTTCGTTGTCAAAACTTGCAAGGCTCCAAGCATTACTGCGTTTTGACGCCTCGTCTGCTGGCAAAAATACTGTGGCAATTTTGTTCAACTTATTTATCAACAGCTCCTCAGCGCCGGAAGGATGGCGCGGTAGTTACAATAACACTAACTTAGGAGGGAACGCAAAATGGAAAAACTCAAGGGCAAGACAGCTTTTGTGACCGGCGGCGCCAGCGGGCTCGGTTTCGCCATAGCGAAAGCAGCTGCCGACGTCGGCATGAACATCATCATCGCCGACCTTAGGCGCGCGGTGCTGGACGAAGCGGTGGCGAAGTTCAAAGAGAACGGAGTCGACGCTTATGGCATCGAGCTGAACGTCACCGACCGGGAAGCTTATGAAAAAGCTGCGGAAGAAGCGGTGGCAAAGTTCGGCAACATCCATCTGCTCTGCAACAACGCCGGCATAGGCTGCACGCGCGGAAGGCTGTGGGAAGTAAATTACGACGATACGGACATGGCTATCGACATCAATCTGAGAGGCGTGCTCAACGGCATTCAGGTCATACTGCCCGGGATGATCGCGCACGGCGAAGGCGGCCATGTCGTAAACACATCCTCAAAGAACGGCCTGTTGCCGCCCGCGACGCTGGGCCTGTACAACCTGACAAAGGGCGCGGTCGTGTGCCTGACGGAAACGCTCGCTGCAGAGCTTCCCGAAGGTTACGGCGCAAGCGTGTTCTGCCCGGGCCCGTTCCATACGACACTGGGGCAGACGTCGCAGGAAGTCCCCGCGCTTATCAGGGGCGAAGCCCCTCCCCCGCCGCAGCAGCGCCCGCCGATGGATTTCGATGAAATCATGGACTTCAACCCGGAAGACGCAAGGGACAGAACAATGCCGGCGGAGCTGGCAGGCCGGCTCGTCATCCGAGGCGTGCGGCGCAACGACCTGTACATCATCACGCACTCTGAGTTCTACGAAGGAGTTAAAGCGCGCTACGACGCCGTTCTGAGGGCTTTCCCGAAAGACCCGCCAAACGAAGCCTTTAAGCGAATGATGTCGTTTCTAACATACAATCCGGTATTCGCGCAGCAGCGCGAGTACAAGTGAGGAAAGGGGATCAATAAGTTTGGAGGACTACACGAAATTCAGGCTCAAAGGAAACGATGAGCTGATACCTCTTCTTGAAGCCGGGGACGATCTGTTTATCCTGGCCTGTAACAAGTGTTTCAAGGAGTTCACCGCGGAAGACGAGCCCGAGTGCGACGAACTCGCAGGCATCGCTGCCGGCTTGGGGAAAAAGATTGCGGGCTGCGCAAAACTGGACTTCCTGTGCAACAAGACCTTGACGCAAAAGCGCCTGGTCGAGGCTCTGCCGCAGGACGCGGCGAAAATTATCGTCGTCGCGTGCGGCCTGGGCATACAGACTATCGCCGATATCGCCGACCTCCCTGTTTGCGCGGCTACAGACTCCGTGAGTTACGGCGGGCGGCACGGCATGGCTTTGACTCAGAAGCTGTGCCAGGCGTGCGGCCAGTGTTACCTCAACCTTACCGGCGGAATCTGTCCAATCGTCGACTGCTCGAAAAGCCTTGTCAACGGGCAATGCGGCGGCGCGAAGAACGGCAAATGCGAGGTTGATAAAGAAAAAGACTGCGCGTGGGAGAACATCTACAACAGGCTTCAGGCTCAAAACCGCGCCGGCGAGCTGGCAAGCAACCCCATCGAGCTGCGCGACTATTCAAAAGTCGATTACAAGTTCATCAGCAGCTACGTCAGCTCTATCCGCGAGAAACGCCTTGACGGGTATTACGGCGGGCTGCACCCGTCCGAACGCAAGGAGCTCAGCGAGCACATCGGCCTCGCGGTGTTCCCGGAACCCGCGACAGTCGTCATCCCGCTATCGCAGCACACAGGCGCCCCGGCGCAGCCCCTTGTAAGCGCGGGCGAGCATGTGAAGCTCGGGCAAAAAATCGGCGAGGCGGCAGGCTATGTAAGCGCGATGCTGCACGCGAGCGTAAGCGGCGAGGTCACAGCGGTCGAGCCGCGCAAGCACCCAACCACCGGGGCGGACGTGCTCTCCGTCGTGATTCGCTCCGACGGGAAGAACGAGCTGCATGAGTCTGTCAAGCCTTACGAGAATCCCGACAGCCTTACGGCGGACGACATACTTGAGATAGTCCGCGAGAAAGGCCTCGTAGGCATGGGGGGCGCAGCCTTCCCGACCGCAGTGAAGCTCAAATCGGCAAAACCGATCGACACAGTCCTGCTCAACGGCTGCGAGTGCGAGCCATTGCTCACGGCAGACCACCATGTCATGCTGAACTACGCCGACGATATAATTTACGGCCTTAAAGTCCTTCTACGGACCGTCGGCGCCGAAAAGGGCATCATAGTCGTCGAAGACAACAAGCCCGACGTGATCGCGCTGCTCGAGTCGAAAACCTCGGACATTGGCAACATAGAGATACTCGAAGCAAAGACGAAATACCCGCAAGGCGCTGAGAAAATGCTGATCAAAAAAGCCCTCGGGCGCCAGGTTCCGAGCGGCGGCCTTCCACTCGACGTGGGAGTCGTGGTCAGCAACGTCAGCACCGTCAAAGCCGTCTCGGACGCAATTCAAAAGGGTATGCCGCTTATCGAGCGCGTCGTGACAGTCACCGGCGAGAAGATCGAGAAGCCCGGGAACTATATCGTAAAAATCGGCACTCCCGTCATGGAACTCGTCAGCTACTGCGGCGGCGTCACGGACGACGACGTAGCCTTTAAGCTTGGCGGTCCTATGATGGGGGTCGCGATTTCCGACTTGAATGTGCCTGTGTTAAAAGGGACAAACGGCGTGATCGCCTTTGCTCCCGAAGATTCGGAACCTTCCGAATGCATCAGGTGCGGCCGCTGCGTGGACGTTTGCCCCATGGAGCTCTATCCGCTCTACTTCCCAAAGTACGCCGGAGCCGGCAACTGGCAGGGCGTCAAAGACAAGAACGTCAGGGACTGCATGGAATGCGGCTGCTGCGATTTCATCTGCTCAGCTAAAATCCCAATCAGGGACGCGATAAAGCTAGGCAAAAAGGAAGTCGCGGCAATGGAACGAAAGGACTGATATAATATATGCTTATCACCCAACTTAAGCCTAAGGAGACTATAGCTTCCATCGCCGGCAGCAAGGCATTCTATATAACCTGCGAGGGCTGCAGGGAAGTCTACTTCCCCGAGGAGGAAGCGGCTCAGCTCCGAGAAGAAGCTGCCGGCATAGGTTCCCTTGTGACGGACTATATCTGCAATCCGGACAATCTCATGTTCCAGCTTGAAAAGCACATGGAAAAACTGAACGCTGCCGACACAATCGTCGTGTTCTCCTGCGGCGTAGGCGTCCAAACGGTATCCGCTTGTTTTACCGGTAAAAAGGTATATGCCGGCTGCGACACCTATCCCCTTCCGGGCGGCCAGGGAGTGACGCCGCTCGAGTACGATTGCGACCAGTGCGGAGAATGCCACCTGAACTCAACCGGGGGCATCTGCCCTATAACTGCCTGCTCAAAGAGCCTGGTCAACGGCCAATGCGGCGGAGCAAAATACGGCAAGTGCGAGGTCGACAAGGATATGGACTGCGGGTGGGAACGTATTTACCGGCGGCTCGAGGCGGCCGGCTTGACAGATTCCCTCCTCTATCCCGTGAAGATCCGCGACTTCGCAGTTGAGTAACTGCGGGAATGCAAGCAGCGCGCTTACCGATATGCGCGGGCAATCTCCCCGCAACCTATCGGGAACGGCGCGACGTAAACAGAAAGGAAAAACTCATATATGAGAATCACAGAATTATTCGACCAAGGTAAATTCGTCATAACCGCGGAACTCGCCCCGCCGAAGGGTTTCCATCTTGACCATATGCTCAAAGAGGCAAAGGAGTACCTCGGCGCTGTCACAGCCATCAATGTGACTGACAACCAGTCTTCGAACATGAAAATGGGCTCCATGGCGACCTGCAAGGCGCTCAAGGACAACGGTTTCGAGTCCATCTTCCAGCTCACGTGCCGCGACCGCAACAGGCTCGCCCTCCAGTCCGACCTGCTTAGCGCTGCCTACTTCGGCATCGAGAACCTGCTGCTCCTCACCGGGGACCACACCAGGGTGGGCGACACGCCGCAGGCAAAGCCTGTTTTCGACCTTGACTCCGTGTCGCTGATCCACACGGTCAAGCTGCTCGAACAGGGCGTCGATCTCGGAGGCAAGGAGCTCGAAGGCGAGCCTCCGAAGTTCGCGAAGGGCGCCGTCGTCTCGCCCTGCAGCGATTCGATCGACGCCCAGCTTTCAAAGATGGAGCGCAAGGTGATGGCCGGCGCCGAGTATTTCCAGACACAGGCTGTCTATGACTCGGAGAAGTTCATCAAGTTCATGGAAAGGGCCAAGCAGTTCGGGGTGCCCGTTATGCTCGGCTTGATCATACCCAAGGGAGCCGGCGCGCTCAACTTCCTCAACAACAACATCCCGGGCATCAGCGTGCCGCCCGATATGATTGAGGAACTCAAGAAGGATCCCGAAAGGGCTAAGGCAGGCATCACGGGCGTCGAGATAACGGCGCGCATCATCCGGGAATGCCGCGACTACTGCCAGGGCGTGCATATCATGACGCTCGGCTGGGAGTCGAAAGTCCCGGATGTCCTCTCACAGGCGGGCATTGCCTAGGGGGGCGGGATTCGAACTCGACACGCCCCCCTTAGACTAACTGAAAAATTCTAGTTATATATCAAAATGATATATAACTAGAATTTTTGTGTGTTTAGCCCTCCTCTCTTATACAAATATACAAAACAGAGAACAAAAGATACAAATATGATACAAAAAGCTTGATTTATTTACATTCTGTGGTACAATGTTCAAAGTTACCCGGAAAAACGCTCATAAATCAGGCGCCAAAAATGCTTAGCGGCGCCGAAAAAAGGAGTGAGCCTGTGACAAAATATGTCATCAACGGCGGCAACCCCCTTAATGGTGAAGTTGAGATCAGCGGCGCGAAAAATGCCGCTGTAGCGATAATACCGGCAGCGCTCATGGTAGACGGAGTATGCAGGATAGAGAACCTGCCGCAAATCTCGGACGTAACCCTGCTGCTGAACATCCTTAAGGAAATGGGCGCGGACATTCGCCTTGTCAACAAGAAAACGATTGACATCGACTGCACCCATGTCGGCACTTCGACCGCTACATTCAGCTCGATGAGGCGCATTAGGGCATCCTACTATCTCATCGGGGCTCTGCTCGGCCGCTTCGGCAACGCGCACGTCGCTATGCCCGGCGGCTGCAACTTCGGAGGGGTCCGCCCGATAGACCAGCATATAAAAGGCTTTACAGCGATGGGCGCCAAGGTCAACATCAGCAACGGCATAGTTTCAGCCGTGACTGATGTCCGCCTGAAGGGCGCTTCCGTATATCTTGACGTTGTATCGGTTGGCGCGACTATCAACACAATGCTCGCCGCGACTCTCGCGGATGGCATGACTGTCATCGAAAATGCCGCAAGGGAGCCCCATATAGTAGATTTGGCAAACTTCCTCAACTCTATGGGCGCG
This sequence comes from Oscillospiraceae bacterium, assembly GCA_009778485.1. Lineage (GTDB taxonomy): Bacteria > Bacillota > Clostridia > Oscillospirales > Oscillospiraceae > WRMH01. The sequence continues at coordinate 835 of WRJQ01000043.1, read as the reverse complement.
GACGTCCGGGGCGCCGGCACAAACGTCATTAAAATCCGCGGGGTCAAACGGCTCAGGGGCGGATTTTACTCTATCATCCCGGATCAAATCGAAGCGGGCACATATATGGCTGCGGTAGCGGGCGCCGGTGGACGCGTGGTCATCAGGGATGTCATTCCAAAGCACCTTGAGTGCATTACGCTCAAACTGCTGGAGATGGGCGTCAGTGTCGCAAATAACGGAGACAACGTCGTCGTATCGCGCTCCGGCCCGCTGCTCAAGACGAGCATCAAGACTTTGCCGTATCCGGGTTTTCCCACAGATATGCAGCCACAGATGTCAGCGGTGCTATGCCTGGCCGAAGGCATCAGCACGGTGACTGAAGGCGTGTGGGACAACCGGTTCAAATATGTCGACGAGCTCACCCGCATGGGAGGGGAGATCCGTGTCAGCGGCAGGACCGCGATTATCGAGGGCGTTCCGTACCTGACCGGGGCTACTCTAAAAGCAGGCGACCTCAGAGCGGGCGCGGCGCTGGTTATCGCCGGCCTATGCGCAAAGGGCACGACTATGGTCGAAGGCGTGAACTACATCGAACGCGGCTACGAGAAGATGATTAAAAAACTGACAACCCTTGGAGCTGATGTAAAGAGCGTTTACTTCGCTGACGAACAGATGCTCACAGGGAGCAGCGCGGGATAGCGCCGGTGCCGCTTCCCTAAGGAGCTGTTGATAAATAAATTGAACAAAATTGCCACAGTATTTTTGCCAGCAGACGAGGCGTCAAAACGCAGTAATGCTTGGAGCCTTGCAAGTTTTGACAACGAAGTATGATGGCAAAAATACAAGGCGAGAT
>WRJQ01000042.1 GCA_009778485.1 Oscillospiraceae bacterium | reverse complement strand
TAGGGCAGGAACGGCCCGAACCTACCCAAACGCTTGAGAAGAGCATGTAAGACTCCGGATAGTAGGGAGCAGTCGCTCGTCGATCCAAGAATCCCGTGACTTTAGTCATGGGAGGTTCAAAATTCGTTATCGTAGAGTAAGTGCAATTCTTCCTGGTTAGTCACGCTTGAGTACATGATGGTTACTATTTTTATCAACCACGCTCTCTGGATGTGTTTATTATATACTGTCTAATACTCTTTGTAAATATTTGTTTGAGCAACTGGATTATCAGCCTTATGGCGACAGGCAGTCGATTGGGATTACAAGCACGCCGTCTTCTCTTTGCCAGGCCATCCCTCCGGAGGCTGTGACTATTGCCATAAATGACGGCGGCGCAGTTTCGTCTGATAGTTTCTTCTTGAGCCTTAGCAAGTTGCTCGCAGCCTCGTCGAACTCGAATGTACCGAGTTTCACCTCAATCGCGCCCCATCTCCCGTCAGGCAGTTGAATGATTATATCGGCTTCAAGGTCGTCTTTGTCGCGATAATGATATACCTTGCCTTCCAGGGCGTCTGCATATACACAGAGGTCACGGTAGCAGAGCGTTTCGAAGAGGAAGCCTGCGGTTTTTAGGTCGCCCGCCAGTATTCCGGGTGTCGCGCCCAGCGCTGCGGCGGCAAGCGACGGATCTGTGAAGTGCCTTTTTGGAGTCGATCTGACCCTGCTGCGCGACCGCAGCGATGGAGTCCAGGCTTCTTGCTCCTCAATGACGTATATCTTCTTCAAGGCTTCTATGTAGCCTCTTATAGTTTGTTCGGATATGTCCGTCTTATCTCGCTGCGACACATCCGCTTTTAGGCTTGTGGATTTCACAGTTGTTGCGGAGTTTCTGGCAAGCGACCGTGTGAGCAGGCGCACAAGCGCGGTATCTCTTTTTACGCCGTCCGCTTTGCTTATGTCTTCTTCTATAACCATGTTGAGATACTCTGCTGCTATCATGCTTGCGCTATCCTTCGGAATCCAGAATGATGCGGGCCACCCTCCCTCGCAGATCAAGTTCAGTGCTTTCGTAAAGTCCATTTCTGAAGCGCAGGGCTGAAACGGCTTTCTGTCGAACAGCGCGGTTAGAGATGCTTTTCCGTTCGAAGCGTTCTGTTCGTATAGCGATAGCGTTCGCATACGCATCTTCGCAAAGCGGCCTGTCCCTGAATGCGATGGTTTGTCCACGTCGGGGATGTCCGGCGCTGCAGAGCCTGTGAATATGTACATTCCCGGGCGGTGTTCCATATCGATTCTCCTGCGTGCAGCGTCCCATAACACAGGCGCGTCCTGCCATTCGTCGATGAGTCTGGGTTGCGGGCCGTCCAGGGTTGCTTCAGGCATTAGTTGCGCTCGTCTTTTGTTTTCTTGCATGTCAATGTACACTTCTGATTTCGCTTGATTGGATGCTGTCCAGGATTTACCGCACCACTTTGGTCCTGCTATGAGCACTCCTCCAAAGACTTTGAGTAACGCTTCCAGTCTTCTGTCTACTACTCGTTGCCTGTAGTTTTCGTTGTGCATATCGGTCTCCGAACATAAGAAATGACGCCGTTCCAGTATCGCTTTTGACGGCATTATAACATAAATTTTGTCCAAATGCAACTTTTGCGGTTTTGCAACCTTTCACTGTTACAGATGGAGTATGTACTTGTCTTGCTGGGTCATGAATATGAATGTACCGCAGCATAGCGAGGCGAGGGCGAAGCCTATGCAGACGAGGTTCGTCCATAGGTCGGGCACTTTGCCGTAGAGCGTGAGGTCGCGGAAGTAGCCGATGAACTGGAACAGGGGGTTGAGCCCTATGATGGGTCGCAGGTTGTCGGGGAGGATGTCCACCGGGTAGAATATCGGCGTGAGGTACATGAGCAGCAGGGTGAACACGCCGTAGAGGTATGTCAGGTCGCGGAAGAATACGGCCATGGAGCTCAGGAGCATCGCGACGCCGAGCGAGAATATGAAGGTGTAGAGTATCGGCAGCGGTATGAGTAGCATCGTCCACCGGAAGGGCGCGCCTACTACTATGAAGACGAGCAGGAAGGCTATAAAGGAGAATACGAGGTTCACGAGCGAGGAGATTACCCTCGAGAGTGGGAATATGTATTTGGGGACGTATATTTTCTTGATGATTCCTTCGCTGCTGATTACCGTGCGCATTCCCTGGGTGGTGGATTCGTTGAAGAATCCGTAGATTATCTGGCCTCCCAGCAGGTATACTGGGAAGTATTCGATGTTGCGCCGGAAGAGGTATGAGAATACCATCGTTATTACGAGCATCGTGAGCAGCGGGTTGAGCAGCGACCAGACTACTCCGAAGATGCTTTTGCGGTATTTGGAGACGAAGTCGCGCCGGACGAGGAGGCGCAGCAGGTGTTTGTAGCGGTTGAACGATGTTTTTTGCCAGCGCACGAATTCGCGTTTGAATACGAGTACGAGTATGACGGCGGTTGTGATTGCCGCCGTCATGCCGAGGAAGACGATTTTGGGCGCGTAGAGGAGTATGTTGTCGGCGCGGTTACCGATGATGCTTTCGGGGAGGTAGTAGAGCGCGCCGGAGTAGGCGATCGTGAGGAGTATTGTTAGGAGCGCGAGTCTTTTTTTTGTCAGCATGGCTGTTCCTCTTTATGGGGTTCTTGACATTGGGCGGCGGGGGTGTTACAGTTTCACTCAGATTCGACTTCACTCAGATCCGACGCCGTATTCTTTTCTGGCGGCTTTGATTTCGTCCGCGACGTCGAGGAACGCGTCTACTATGAGAGGGTCGAATAGTTTGCCTCTGTTTTGCCTGATTATCTCGATGACTTCTTCTTCTGTTTGTTTTCTTTTATACTCCCTGTCGGATGTCAGCGCATCGAACACGTCGACTATCGCGAGTATGCGCCCTTGGATCGGTATGTCAAAGCCTTGCAGGCCTCTTGTGTAGCCTGTTCCGTCCCAGCGTTCGTGGTGGCAGCTTGCGAATAGTTTCGCAAAGCGCAGGAATTCGTCGTCGCCGACGCGGGAGAGTATTTTGTCTATTACCGCTTCGCCCAGGACTGTGTGCGTCTGCATGAGTTGAAATTCCTCGAGGGTGAGCGAGCCGAGTTTGTTGAGCACCGCGTCGGGGATGGCTATTTTGCCAAGGTCGTGCAGGCGCGCCGATGATGCGAGTATGTCCGGATCCAGGCCTTTCATTTCTTCTGCGTAGATGCCCCGCTCGGCTATCGCGTCGATGAGGATTTTCACATATCTCGTCGTTCGTTCGATGTGGCCGCCGGTCGATATATCGCGGCTTTCCACGAGGTCGGCGATTATGTAGATTAGTCCGTTCCTGAGGCGTTCGAGCTGCTGCGTCCTTTCGCGGATCAGGCTTTCGACGTTGAGGTGCGTCCGTATGCGGTTGCGCAGCACCGGGGCGGAGAAGGGTTTCGTGATGAAGTCTATGGCGCCCAGTTCGAAGACTTTTGCTTCGACTGAGGGGTCTGTCATGCCGGTCAGGAATATTACGGGTATTTCGGCGCAGGCTTCGATGGTTTTGAGTTTCTTGAGCGTTTCGAAGCCGTCCATTACGGGCATGTCGATGTCCAGCAGGATTAGGTCGGGCATGATTTTTTCGAGGAGTTTGAACATTTTTTCTGCCGATGGCAGCGTTAGTACCCTGTATTGGTCCGATAGCGCTTGGTCGGCCATTATCAGGTTCATGTCGTTGTCGTCGACTACGAAGATTATTTTTTCCACGGTTGCCCTCTTCCGCTTGCGCGTTGTTTTTTCGTATTTTAGCATATTCGGCGGGATTTTGCAAATTTTGTGGGGGCAGGGGACGGGGAAGACGGGGACAACCCCCGCTGCCTGCGGGCGCCTGCGGACGGGCGGCCGGGGACGTCCGCCCCTACGGGCGTGGGGGATGGTTAACGAGGAGGCGTTGGTATGGATGCTAAGATGGCGCGTTTGTTTGACTCATGGCAGGATTATACTGTGACGCTTGGGAAGATCAACGGTCGCGTCAACGCGCTGTTGACTGACTTGGGGGTCAATGCTGCTGAGGTGAACATCATTTCTTTCATCAGCAGCAAGGAGGCGGGCGAGTTGCTTTACTTCGACTCAAACGGCGAGACGCACTCCGCGCAGCGGTTTGTCGCTTCGACTGACAAGTCGCTGGAGGAGGAACGTCTCGCGGAGCTGTTCGGCATCAGGAGGGAATTCTCTGTCTTCCACTTCGATGTGCAGGCGATACAGCAGATTTCTTACGACGAGTTCGGCATGCTCAACCAGGAGGCGGGCGAGGTCTCGGCGTTCGGCGCTGTGGTGCAGTATCCCCGTTTGCATTTTTCGAGGATCGTTTTCGAGTTGTTGAGCCGTATTGGCGCGTATTACAAAGGCGTCCTTGACGCCGGTAAGTTCGAGATCGAGTCATATATGCTGGCGGAGCTCGTTTATGTCACTTTGAAAAGCCAGATCGATATCGACGTTTTCAACACGCTCGCCGCGAGCCCTTACGAGAGCAGGGCTGCGCTTGGCGGGATTTTGCTCGTCGACGACGATCAGCCTTTCGATTTGGATATCGAGTTTACCGAGGAGTATCTTTTCGAGACGAGGAATGTCCGGCAGATTCGCAAGCTGCTGGAGATGGCTACGGGTGATCTTCCGCTCATCGTGCGGGGCGGTCATGTCATCGGCCTGGGCAGCGGCGGGGAGTATGGCGAGTTGTTCGTTTTCAGCGGGCATCAGATGTGGTCGTATTACAAGGAGGGCATGGAACTGCTTTCTTGCAAGGAGGGCAAGTATACTCTGGTTTTCGGCGCTGAGCGCAACTACCTGGCTGATTTTCCTGATGGGTTTTTCCGGAGGGGTTACGGTTCGTATTTGAATGCGATTTTGCGCGAGATTCAGCAGCAGAAGCATGGCGCTCTGCTGATTATCACCGATGAGGCGGAGGCGGAGGTCGATCGTTTGTGTCGCTTGAACAGGGGTTATGCGATTTTGCCGATCGATTTCAAGCAGGAGAGCAACAGGATGCTTCTGACGAGCATCACGTCGATCGATGGCGCGTTTTTCATGGATACGGATTTCATTTGTTATGGCGTGGGGTTGATTCTGGATGGTATCGCTGTTATGCAGGGGCTCAGTTCGCGCGGGTCGCGGTATAATTCGGCGAAGTGTTATATTGATAATAAAGATGCGGAGCGGTATGTTTCTATCGTGATTTCGGAGGATAAGACGACGGATATTCTTTACAATAAGAAATAGGGCGACCACAAGGGTCGCCCCTACGGATGCGGGGGACGGGGGGGCGTTGGACGGGACAACCCCCTCCGCCCTTTGGGCGGCAATGGCGGGCGGAAAGCGACCTATGGTCGCTCTGAGGACGTCCGCCCCTACGAGATTGGAATGATTTGGTTTGCTGCGGCGCCGTCGGATAGTTTGTCGATTATGCGCAGGTCGATTACTATGCCTTCCTGGCGCTTTGCGTTGTTCTGTGGTGAGAATCTGTTGTTTCCGGTGCCTTGCAGCACTTCGTAGTACACCATGAAGTACACGCTGCCGACCGCCCAGTCCGCTATTTGATCGTCGTCTTCGAAGGCGGGCGGCGACGCATGGATGAACGCGTAGTTTTTATCAGTCTGGAGCGTCCAGCCGGCAATAAACACTTTCTTGAACACTCTTGTCAGCGCTGTTGCGCAGGTCTGCCTGTTGAGGGGCGTGTCCGGGCCGAATTCCGTGTCCGACACGCCTTCCATTATGCCCACGCTTTTCGCTTTGAGCGCGTCCTCGTCGTCCGTGTCCGTGAAGGGGTTGGTCTCCGGTACCTGCGCTTTGTTACCTGAAAGTTTCTCGTACAGCGCGACGCAGACGGCTGCGAACTCAACGCGAGTCATCACCTGAGTCAGGTCGAGGCCGTCGAACTTCCTCGGTATCAGGTTCAGCTCGAGGGCTCTGGTTAACTCGGGCAGCGCCCATACGTCGTATTTGCCCAGGTTGATTGGCGGCAGGTCATCGTCGTCGTCGTCGTCGTCATCCGCGTCGTCGTCGTCCTCATCTTCATCCAGCTCGTCGCCAATCGTGATAATCAGCCCCTGGGCGAAGAAGCCCTGGCCGCCGCTGCTGTTCTTTACTATCGCAGTCACGACTACGTCGCCTTCCGTCGTAGCGGTCAGCAGTCCTGTTGAGTCTATATTCGCCGTGCCTGTAATACTGTCTACGCTCCAGACGACCTCGTGCGGCTCGGCTCCGGGCGGGTCAAGTTCCAGCGCCATTTGCAGCGTGGAGCCGGGTCCGGGCATTTCTGTCTTCCCGTTGACGCTAATGACCTTCGCCGATTTGGCGAGGTTTTTGTTTTCCACGACTACTATGGTGAAGTCTTTCTTGAAATCTGTCGTTGTCGTAGCGCCGTTCTTTATCGTCGCTGTCATAACCGCCGTGCCGGGCTGGGCGAAGAGGAAGCTCGCCTTGCCTTCGCTGCTGCTTACGACCTTCGCCTGCGTCGTTCCGGCGCTCTTGACTGTCCACATCACATTCCGGTTCGTCGCTCCGGGAGGCGTCAGGTTGTAACTGAAGTCCAAGGCCTCCCCTGCAAGGCAGGAGTCGGGCACGCCGTAAATATCTGTCACGCCGACGAAGGACCAGTGCGGGTCCGCCGGGTCCCTGACCCACACGGTATTCGTTCCGTCGGTATATTCGAGGTAGCCGGGTTTTTTCGTAGAGCGAACTCCGCTATCTTTCGTCTTATTGGTTTCACCGAGCCTTACATACGACGCGGCGGCTGCCGTGATAGTCCCTTCCACGGTCACTTTGCCTCCGCCCGTGACGTGGACGCCTACCCCGCTGCTGGCTCTGACGTCCCCTTCTATGGTGGCTTCTCCGCCCAAAGCCCATACTCCGGTCTGGACAAGCTTGTTATTTGAGTATCTGCCGCTATATCCGGTAGCCGTGACATTCGATACTGTGGCTTTGCTCCCGGCTCTCACCACAAGCCCGTACTCCCTGCCGGTCACGTTGAACCGGTCGCCGTTGGTTATAGTGACGGTCGCGCTGTTTGTTACCTCCATACCGATGCCTAATAAGTAGTAATTGGTGATATCTGAGTTCAGCCCAATAGCAGTTATGTCCAGCTTGTTATATTGAAGGTCAATCGTTACGCTTTTGTTGAAAACGGGAGAGACATAAAAGCTTGACACGTAGTCTTTCAGCACCCTGATCGTCCCGCCGCTCGGCGCTGCTCTGACAGCGCGGTCATAGTAGAATGTGGAGCCTTTGTCCGGCACCTCGAAATTAGGCGGCACATTTAAGATTGGCCGTTCGTTGATCCACACATACGTGTTCTTGTTTGAGTCCGGTTTTGTGTATTGATAGTAACCAAGCTTGTCTGTATAGGAGTCGCCGGTTGATGTGAGGGGTACGTTGTACCCGTCTATTTTAATATAGTTATCCCCTTGTACTCTTCCTTGTACCGTGACCTTGGCTCCATTTTTGGCTTCGATGGGCCAGTCCTGTTTGATCGTCGTCCTTATATATCCCCTTACTGTCAGCGTCCCGCCGTCGCAGTATGCCAGATGGCACGACCTTAGCGAGCCGTTGTGGTCTTTGGCGTAAAGGTTGGTCACAGTCGCCTCGCAGCCTTCTTCGACGTTTACGCATTTTGAGGTTGATGATAGATTGAGCTGGCCGTCCGCATCCTCCGCCAGGATTAGTTTTCCCGGTATGTTGTTCCTTTTTTTTACCTGCAAGGCATCGGTGCCGCTGGTGGTGCTGCCGCAGGTTATTGTGAGCATCTTCCCGTTAGTGTCAAGCGTAACGGTCTTGCCTTCTACTACAACCGTCTTGTCTTTCCAATCGATGTCGCCGTCGATGATCTTGAGGACGTCGCCGTTGCCTGCTTCTGCGAATGCTTTTACTACGTCGGTGTATGTCCCGCCGTGGTTGTTGACGATTTTGCCTTCTTTCTGCTCGGGCGTGGTGTCGCCGCCGGTCGCGAGGGCGGCGGGGGCGCCGGTCGCGAGGAGGCTGAGGAGCATGGCGAGCGTGAGGAGAGTGGAGAGCAGTTTTGTTGTTTTTGGTTTCATATCAAATAAATCCTTTCACGATTGGAATGGACGGGGACGGGGGTAGGACAACCCCCGCCGCCCTTTGGGCGCCAATGGCGGGCGGAAAGCGACCTATGGTCGCTCTGAGGACGTCCGCCCCTACAGGAGCGCAGTGCGATGCGTTCCGCATCGCACCGGGGGCATTAGCCTCGTTTTGTGATTAGCGCGGCTGCCGTGCCGTCTGACATTTTCGTGACAATGCGCAGCGCGATGACGATCCCCTGCTGCCTTTGCGCGCCTCGTAGCGGCGAGAACATGTCGTCTCCCGTGCCTTCGAGGACTTTGTTATCCGCCATGAAGTAGACGGAGTCCTTCGCCCAGTCGGCCAGCAGCGAATCGTCCTTAAACTCATTCGAGGACATGCTGATGAAGCCGTACTTGGCGTCGTCGGCGTATGTCCAGCCCGCAACGAACACTTTCTTGAACACACGCGTGAGCGCGGTGGCGCAGGTCTGCCTGTTGAGTACCGTATCCGGCTCGAATTCCGTGTCGGACGTGCCGACCATCAACCCTGCGGCGTACGCTTTCAGGACGTCGACGTCGGTTGTGTCGCTGAACGGGTTTCTGGGGGGGAGCTGTGCTTTCTCTCCGGAAAGGTTCTCATAGAGCGCCACGCAGATAGCCGCGAACTCCGCCCGGGTCATGGCTTTGGTCAAGTCCATGCCGTCGAACTTTTCGGGGATGATCCCCAGGTCGCGCGCTGCTTCCAGCTCTGGGAGCGCCCAGTCATCCGCGTTGCTCCATGTCAGTTTCCCTACGCTCGCCATGCCGCCGGGTTTGGCGTAGTAGTCCATGATTTCCTCGATGCCGGCTTCTTCGTCGAAGGGCATGACCCTGACTTCGATTATACCGACGTATACATGGCTGCATAGATCCTTATACGAGAACATAAGGTTGCGCAGCTCGCCTTCCGGCGGGATTTCGCCGTCTTCCGGCACGCCGAAGTCGTATATGAGCGACACGCGGTCGGTGATGTTCGCGAATCCGGAGAAGTAGACGTTCATGGCCTGCGACAGGTCCGTCGGGAAGTCAGAGCCGGCGTAGTACTCCGGTACGTTGTTGTTATAATACAGCTTGAACCCGCGGAACTCGGAGGTCACTTCGGGCAGCCTCGGGAAGTTTACGCCCCTGAGGTAGGTCCAGCCGTTATCGAGCAGCTTGCTCATGTTCCCTTCTGTCTGGTAATAGCTGGTCACAAGGGTGAGCCCTGTCGTGTCGCCGTTTCCTATCGGCAAGGGCGCGACTTTGAAGTCATAGCAGAAGCAGTCGGTCATTGTTTTGCCTGTGTTGCTCCCTATGAACCTCCCGCAGTAGTTGTATATCGGGGAGTTTTCGTGGCTTGGTAGTCTGCTGTTATCCTCCGGCGAGAGGCACCAGCCTTCGGCTTTGGCCTCGATGTTGTTATAGGCGTCGACCAGGCATCTCGTGAACTTCGACGATCCTGCTGCCCATCCGGCAATTCCTCCGGCATAGGCGTTGATTTTTGGGGAGTGCGATGCTGGCGGAGATACGCTCTGGACAGTCTGGAGATCGATATCCACGTCCGCCCTGGCAAAGCAGTCATTCATTACGGCGCCGCCATTGTTTCTCCCTACGATGCCTCCCGCGGCGACGGTGTTCACCGAGTCTGACAGCCCGGGTTCAATCGTCGATTTGACGACGACTCCCTGCCTTCTGCCTTTGTCTTCGGGGTTATCCGGGTCGCCTTTGTCGTCCGCGATCCTGTTCTCGAACATGCACTTTTTGATCGTGGCGGAGTTGATCCCGGCTATGCCTCCGGCGTTGATCTCCGCCCTTTGGTTCGCCGGCGTGTTCGTCTTCGTCTTCGTATACACCTCCACCGTAGACTGTAAGACCTGACAGTTTTCGATGGTGCCTGTATTGACCCCGGCGATCACCCCCACGTTATATGTGAGCGGGCCGGGCAGTTCAGGTGGTTCGAGCAGGATCCTCGCTCCGTCAATTATAAGGTTCTTGATTATCCCGCTGTTTCTCGAGAAGAGGCCGATGTCTGTCTTGTTGGCCCCCATCTGTAATACAATGTCGTAATCCAGCTCCAGTCCGTATATCGTATGGCCGTTGCCTTCGAATGTCCCGGAGAAGTTCTGGAGCATAGTGGCGTAGATTTTCTTGTCGTAATCGGAGAGGTCGAGGTCTGTGACGAGCGCGTAGTTAGCGTTCAGAGAGAATGGGTTGCCGTTTTCGTCCTTGATCGCCGCGTTGCCGATGTCTCCGAAGGAGGAAACGTCGTCTATTATGATAGTCTTATTCTGGTTTACAGGCCCGTCAAGCAGCGGCTCTTCCGTTACGCTTATCATTCTCTCGTCCACTCTCATGGCTTTGTACAGGAACTCGCTGTAGAACTCGAACTGCATTTCCAGCACAAGTCTCGCGAACTCTTTGATGAGGTCCTGCTTGCGCTGCGCGTACTGCGGGCCGGGGGGTAGGAGTTCCCAGATGCCGATGAGTTCCAGCTTGTCGTCGAGGAGGATTTCGATTTGGTTCGGTTTGCTCAGGTCTACGTCTTTTGCCCATGTGTTCGCGGCGGAAGCGATGTCCTTGGGGTCAAAGGCGAAACCGGCGGTGCCTCCGTATGAATGTGAGCTACCTTTGAAGCTGTACTCTGTAATCTTATCCGACTCTGTTTTTTCTTTTTCGTAGCCTCCCGCCATTTCAAGGATAACCGAGACTGCGTAGTTCACCTCAGCGTGGGTTGTCAGGTCGAGCTGTTCCTTGACGTAATCGCTGGATGCCATCGACAGTTGCTGCGAGGAGTAGGAGTATTCCAGCCACCCGCCGTGCGTGTACGAGGTGAGGAAGTGAGTGCCGTACTTCGAGAATAGTTTGGCGTAGACTTCTTTAACGGGTACGTTTATGAGGTCATCGAGGAACTCAGGGTCGACCTCGTCCCTGATCGCTTTTTGTGTCGTTGGGCTGTCCCAGGAACGGTAGAAGGAGTTATAGCCCCTGGTCTGCGTGGCGATAGCTTCGAAGAAGTATGTCTCGAATGATTTGCTGAAGGAGTCTTTATGCTGGTTCTTGTACTTAGCGGTCATGTTGACCATCCACAGCCACGCGGGTTCTTTCTTGCCGTCGCCGTCTTTCGCGAAGGTCATCGGGGCGCTTTTGGTCGAGCTTGTGGATAAGCTTGTTCCCGCCGGGGCGGGTGCGGGCGTGCCTGTGCCGGGGTTTGTGCCCGTTCCCGGATTTGTGCCTGTACCGGGGTTTGTGCCGGCTCCGGGGTCTGTTCCTGTGCCGGGGTTTGTCCCTGCCTGTTCTCCGCCGGAGCCGCCGTCGCTGCCGCCTCTTCCGCCGCTGCCGCCGCCGTCGTCCGATTTCTTCATGCCTACGGTCACGCTGCCGTCTACGTACCAGTTCATGCCGTTGGCTTCGGCGTGTTCCTGAATCGATTTGTATCCTTTGAAGTCGATAGTGCCTTGCCCGGCTCCGGAGATGCCGTAGAGGCCTTTCAGCCGTTCTTCGTGGCCTACTTTAAAGATGTTTTCCGATCTGATTGTGTTCCCTGACAGTAGTTGCTTGCCGCTGAGCATGTTGTAACCGTTGAGCAGGTTTTGCAGCCCGAAGCTGGAGCCTGCGCCGAGGGCTCTGAATGGCACGTACTGCGATACGATGATGAGCATTACTGCTATCGCGAGTATTCTTGTTCTCTTTTTCATCGCTTTTCCTCCAAATCTATAGCGTTGATATTATTCAAAGTTGTTCCAAGTCCTATTATACAGATTTTTGCGGAGATTGGAAGAGAATTTTTGGAGGTTTTATGGACGAGCTAAGGGCGGCCACTAAGAGCCGCCCTGTTGGTGGTGCGTGGGTAGGACTGTGGTTGGACAACCCCCGCCGCCCGCTCTGCGGGCGCCACCCCCCTCAGTGCGCAGCGTGCTGTAGCACGCGGGGGCATGGGTTGGGTGGTGCGCCTACGGTTCGAACCAGGTGGTTGGGTTTGTTTTTTCGTCGCGCAGGCAGTTGCGCGTGATGCCGAGTATATCGCGCGCTTCGTCCGCTGTGGCGATCTCGCGGCCCGCTATCTTCGACAGCTCGACCGCTCGCTCGACGAGTTGGAGGTTCGTCGCGATGACGCCGCGTGAGTAGTAGATGTTGTCCTCAAGGCCGACGCGCAGCCCGTCGCAGCCCATCGATAGGCCTGCGAGCATCATGTCCATGTGGCACCTGCCGATGCCGGAGACGCTCCATGTCGAGCCTTCCGGCAGCTTGCTGACCATGAACGCCAGGTTGAGAGAGGTGCCGGGCATCGAGCCGCCCACGCCCATAATGAACTGCATGTGGGCGGGTTTGGGTATGCCGTGCTTCTCGACATAGTACATCGCGGAGTCGAGGTGGCCGGTGTCGAAGATTTCAAACTCGGGTTTGACGTCTTGCTTCACGACTTCGGCGCCCAGGTAGTTGAGGAAGCGCGGGCTGTTTTCGAAGATGTATGAGTTGGCCCAGTTGAGCGTGTTCGGGTCAAACGAGCACATTTCGGGGCGCAGCGCGCTGAGGTGCTGCAGCCTTTTGTAGTCTTCGTACTCGCCGCCTGAGGTCGTGAGGTTGATGATTATATCTATGCCTTCTTTTTGCGACAGCGCGCGGATTGCTTCGACTGCGGCTGTGAACTGGACGAGGCTCATCGACTTGTAGCCGATTTCCATCTTGCCGTCGACTTCTTTGTCTTCGCGCACGTGGATATGCACGATGGATGCGCCGGCTTTCGCGCAGGCTATGGTCTGCTCGGCGATTTCGTCGGCGGTGTAGGGGACTGTCGGCGCGTTTTCTTTTTTTGTGCCGGCGCCGCAGACGCAGACTTGTATGATCACTTTGTTCGTTTTTGCCATACTGTTTCTCCTTCCCAGACCGTTACACAGGGTCGTCCATGAACTTCATCGCGAGCTTGTATACTTCAAATAGCTGCTTGTCGCGCTTGGCGGTGAGTTCCTGCTTGTCCACGCCCGAATAGTCGTAGAATCCCTTGCCGGTCTTGAACCCGAGTTCGCCCTTGTCCAGATGCGCCTGCAGCGTGGCGGGCATATCGACCTCGGGCGGCATTGTGTAGCTCTTGTTTTTATAGTTGTTCGCTGTCATATCGAGCCCGCCGAAGTCTGCGCGTTTGCACAGTCCGAGTACGACGGCGCGCGGTATGAAGCTGGCTTTGACGGCTTTGTCGATGTCTTCCGGGGAGCAGTAACCGTTGTCAAGCAGGTAGAACAGTTCCTGGTTGAGGCACATCTGCATGCGGTTTGCTATGTAGCCTCTGATGAACTTCTTCATCAGGACGGCTGTCTTGCCGCATTTTTCCAGCAGCGCGACTGTGGTATCCGCGTATTCCGGCGGCGCTAGCTCGCTGCCAACGACTTCGACGAGCGGGACGAGCTGGGGCGGCGAGTACCAGTGCGCTATGACTGATTGTTTCAGGCGTCTTTCGGGGATCAGCTCGAAGACGTTGAGCCCCGATGTGTTCGAGGCGATGATTGCTTTGTCGCCGAGTACGGCGTCGATTTTTTCAAACAGCTCGATTTTCGCGTCTTTGTTTTCGACGATCGTTTCCTGGATGAAGTCCGCGCCTTCGACCGCTTCTTCGACTGTCAGCGCGAAGTCGACGCGCGCGTATGTTTCTTCGAGCTTGTCCGCCGGGAGCATGTCTTCTTCTACGAATGTTTGCAGGCTCTTGTAGAGTGTCTCTTTCGCCTTTTCGCGTGTCTGCTCGCTGCGGGTCCACATTGTCACTTTGTAGCCGCCCATGGCGTACATTTGCGCGATGCCCGGGCCCATCGTCCCGGCGCCCAGCACCGCTATTTTCTTGATGTCGTTTATGTTCATTACAACCTCCAGCAGGACAGGGGGACGGTTCTCTTGTCTTGCTTCTGTTTTCAAGCAGGACAAGGGGACGGTTCTCTTGTCTTGCTTCTGTTACTTAAAAGCTGCCCGGTTCCCAGCAGACGAGGCGCACGAATCCGCCGTCGGCCATCTCGCAGCGGAACGGGAAGGCTGCTATCGTCATGCGGCGTCCCATTACTTCGTCGATATCGCCGCCTGCGTTTTCGATTGTTATGCAGCCGTATTGCATGAACTTGCGGTGGCAGTATTCGTAGTCGTTGAATTCGATCCCCGGGTCTTTCCCGGTTGCTTCCATGTATGTCGTGTAGAGCCACGGCATTTGCTCTTTGAGCGGATAGTGCCACAGCGGCGCGTCGGTGGCGCCCCAGGTGCCGGTGATGCCTTTGATTTTCTTCTCAAAGAGCAGCCAGTCGCAGACTTCAGGCCCCATGCCGGGGTAATAGTTGAAGTATTTGTCGTTATTCACGCGCCAGTAGCGATGGAAGCCTGTGTTGACCACGACCCAGTCGTTCGGCTTGATTTCCAGCCCGTCTTTTTTCGCGGCTTTTTCAAAATGTTCCGGTTTCAGCTCTACCCAGACGTCTCCGAAGTCCTTCGGTACTCCGCGGGCGGCGTTCCACTTCGCTTCAAACTCGTCGTACAGGTATGTCATGTCCAGGATGACGCCGGTTCCGATGCAGTGTTCGAGCGGCAGTTCGTCCATGCTGTAGCCGTATCTCTCGCGGTCCACTTCTTCAAGGTGCATGACGTGGTTCGGCGAGTCCATATGCGTGGCTGCGTGCAGTGTACCTGTGTAGGTCATCGTGCGTTTGTGGAAGCGCTCCAGGTACTGGCCGCGCGGGAAGGATAGGTCGCTGCGCGTCGCGAAGGGCCAGAGCGGGGTGTCGACGCCCCAGGGGAGTGACAGGTCCCAAATCTTTGTCATGTTGCTCTTGTCGAGGTAGAATTTGCTCTTGTCGAGCGGCATGTACGCCATGGTGTTTTCCTCCTAAATATTTTTTGTTTAGTTTATTCTTTCTTGTGATGCTGTGTCAAGATGTTTATATTTTTTCTTGTTTGGGTTGCGGGGCCTACTCTGCGGAGATTATATATTTGTACACAGGCTGGCCGCCTTGTATCACAGCTATTTCCGCTTCGGGCGAAGCCGCGCCGATGCGCTGCGCGGTAGTTTGCGCTTCGTCTTCGCTGACGCCTTCCCCTGTAAAGATCGTTATGAACTCCGGGGAACCCGCGCCAAGGGTGATGGCTATTGCGTCAATTACCATTGCGGGATCCGTGTCGTTCGCTGTGAGGGCGTCTTCGATGAGCGCAAGGTACTCGCCTTGCTCGATGGTGCGGTCATCGAACACGGAGTCCCGCACGGCTTGCGTCACCAGCGCCGTGCGGACGTTGCCTGCGGCGGTGGTCATGCACTCTGCCATTTCGTCGATGTCTTCGGTTTCGGCCATGGCTATCATCGCGGATACGCCTTGAGGTATTGTTTTTGTCGGGATTACGATGACACGTTTTTTCGTCATCATGACGCATTGCTGCGCTGCCATCAGTATATTTTTATTGTTGGGCAGGACGAAGACTATGTCTGATGGCGCTGCTGTGATTTGTTCTAGGATGTCCTCTGTCGAGGGGTTCATCGTTTGTCCGCCGGTCACGATGCAGTCTGCTCCGAGGTCGCGGAATACTTCTTCGATACCGCTGCCCGCGCAGACGGCGACGATGCCGTATGGTTTGGTTTCTGTGGGGGGTGCGGAGGCGGGGGTGGGGGACGGGCGGCCGGGGACGTCCGCCCCTAC
>WRJQ01000041.1 GCA_009778485.1 Oscillospiraceae bacterium | reverse complement strand
GCTACATGGCAATTATACCATTCGCTGCGCGTATGGTATAATAGCTGTTACCAGCCATTATACGTGATTATAGCCGTAGCGCGGGACGCGCTACATGGCAATTATACCATTCGCGCAGCGAATGGTATAATGGTGCTTCTATTATGAACTACAAAGCAAAGCGTATCGCCAAAAAAGCCGCGAAGACAGGAGCCTGGGCAATCAGCGACATACTCCTGCTGTGCGTGAAAGCCATCGGCACCGTACTGCTGACAGCAGTTACGACCGGTGTGGTTTTCATGTGCATTTTCCTTATCTATGTAAAAACGAACCTCTACACGGAGCTCGACATCAACCCCGCCGACTTCTCGCTGAACCAGTCGAGCGACATCTACTATATTGACCCGGAGACAGGCCGCCAGCGCTGGCTTGTGACGCTCCAGAGCACCGAGTTCCGCGAGATTGTCGACTACTCCGACATCCCCAAGCACACGATAAACGCGCTGGTCGCGATAGAGGATCACAGGTTCCATAAGCACAGCGGCGTGGACTGGTACCGCACGGCCGGGGCTTTCCTCAATATGTTCCTGAGCATGAAGGATACGTTCGGCGGTTCCACGATAACCCAGCAGCTCATCAAGAACCTCACGCACGAGGATGAAACGACCGTCCAGAGGAAGCTGCTGGAGATATTCCGCGCTCTGGAATATGAGAAGAAATACGACAAGGAAGAAATCCTTGAGCTCTACCTGAACCTTGTGTACTTCGGGCACGGCAGGTACGGCATTGCCGCGGCCGCCGACTATTACTTCGGCAAGGACGTATCCGAGCTCACGCTCGCCGAGTCAGCCAGTATAATCGGGATTACGAACAATCCGTCGAGGTACAGCCCGTATGCCAACAGGACGGCCAACAAAGAAAGGCAGGAGCTCATTCTCGGGCGTATGCGCGACCTCGGGTATATCAGCGACGAGGAGTTCCGCCGCGCCCGCAACGAGCGCCTCAACTTCAAGCGCGGCGAGCACAGCGAGTACGAAGAGGTCATATATACCTGGTTTGAGGAGACAGTCATCCGCGACGTCACGGCGGACCTTGTCCGGGAGAGAGGCATCTCCGAAGCGGCTGCGAGGAGGATACTTTTCACGAACGGCCTGAAGATAATCTCCACACTGGATCCAAGCATTCAGGCTGCAGTAGACGATATATATATGAACCCTGACTCGCTGCCCAGAGTCACAGGCTCGAACGCGCAGCTCCAGTCCGGCATCGTCATTGCGGATCCTTACACCGGGGATATTAAAGCCCTATCGGGCGGAGTCGGCGACAAAAAAAAGAACATGCTGCTCAACAGGGCGACTATGACGCGCCGGCCTCCGGGGTCCGCGATCAAGCCGCTGTCTGTCTATGCCCCTGCCATGGAGTATGGCTATATCACGCCTGATACCTTGTTCGACGACAGCGAGAACGCGATGCTCAAGGGCACTACATGGATGCCCAAAAACGCGGACCGCGCCTACCACGGCATCGTCGACGTCAGGACTGCGGTGCGCCTTTCGTACAACACAATCTCAGCGCAAGTACTGGATCTTGTCCATCCTTCGGTGTCGTACCGCTTTATGAGGGATACGCTGGGCTTCGGCCTCGACCCGCAGGACGAGAACTACGCCCCCTTGTCCCTCGGCCAGCTAACTTACGGGGCTACCGTACGCGAGATGACGTCCGGGTTTACTATGTTCCCGAACTCCGGGGATCGCGTCGAGCTGCGCAGCTATACTATGATTTATGATTCAAAGAACGCTGTTTTCCTTGACAATTCCACGAAAAATGTAAGGGCGATCAGCGACATCGCCTCATACTGGATGACGACGCTGCTGACCGACGTGGTAACGAACGGGACAGGCGGCTCCGCGAACCTCGGCGCCATGCCTACCGCCGGCAAGACCGGCACCACTACTGACATGAAAGACCGCTGGTTCGTCGGCTTCACTCCGTATTACATCGCCGCCGTGTGGACGGGGTACGACATCCCGGCCGTTATGAGTTCAAGCGGCAACCCTGCCGCGCAGATTTGGAAGATGGTAATGTCGAAGGTGCATGAAGATCTGCCGCCCATCCCCTTCCACAGGCCGGAGAACGTCTACCTCCCCCCCGTCGCAGGCGTGAGCATGACCGATTACGAAGTCAGATGCTTCGATATTGACGGCGTTGAACTGCAGCGGACAACCGCGAAGGCTTTGAAGGACAAGGCGATTATTATCCAGGCGCCTGAGATCGAGGGGTATGTCGTATTCGGCGTCACGGAGAAAACCATCACCCTGACCGGCGACTCTTTCCTGGACTATGTCGAGTTCATCTACGAAGTAGATGAGCCGGAGGACGAGGAGGATGCCGACGCTGACGAGGACGACGCGGATGCCGACGACGACGGCGACGGGTCCGGCGACGGCGAGGATGAGACCGGCTTTACCCCTTCGCCTGACCATTCGAGCGACACTCCCCCGCCGCAACTGATTGACCCGACGCCCGACAGCACGGACCAGGGCTCGGCCACAGACCCCGCCGCCACCGAGTCCCCGCCGGAAGAGAGCCCCCCTCAGGAGTCGCCGCACCAGCTCCCGCCTGTAGAGTGAACGGAAGCACGCAACGGGCGAACCAGCACGTCACGACGCTTCTTCGATTCCATCGTTGCTGACCCGCTCCGCTTGCCACCAGGCCGAATGATATAAAATAATCTTGCGTCGCTGCGCTCACTCGGAATCGAGAGAAGCGCTGCGACGCACTGATTCGCCTGTGTGCACCAAACTGTTTACAGCACTTTTGCCAGGAAACTTTTTAGCCTATCGCTTTTCGGGGAGGAAAACAGCTCGGCAGGGCTGTTTTCCTCCACAATTTTGCCGTAATCCATAAAGAGCACCCGTGTGCCCACTTCCTTTGCGAACCCCATCTCATGCGTGACGACGACCATCGTCATGCCATCGCGCACAAGCTGCTTCATAACGTCGAGCACCTCGCCGACCATCTCCGGGTCCAGCGCGCTGGTCGGCTCGTCGAAAAGCATAACGTCAGGGTCCATGCACAGCGCGCGCACTATCGCGATGCGCTGCTTTTGCCCGCCCGAAAGCTGGCTCGGGTAAGCATCCGCCCTATCTGCCAGCCCCACGCGCTCCAGCAGCGCCATAGCTTTGCCCGCAGCCTCTTCCTTAGACTTAGCGAGCAGCTTAACAGGAGCGATCGTCATATTCCTAAGCACCGTCATGTGCGGGAAAAGATTGAAGTGCTGGAAAACCATGCCCATCTTCTGCCGGTGGACGTTGATGTTCACGCCGGGGTCCGTTATATCGACGCCCTCGAACGTCACCGTGCCGGAGCTTGGCGCCTCCAGGAGGTTGAGGCAGCGCAGGAAAGTCGACTTGCCGCTCCCGGAAGGTCCGATTACCACGACGACTTCGCCCCGCCGCACCTGCGTCGATATGCCGTTGAGCGCATGGATTTCCCCGCCTTTGAAACGTTTTTCGAGGTCTTCCGTGCGGATTATGACGTCAGTTGTCACTGCTTCGCAGCCTCCTCTCCAGCTTCCCGGTCAGCCAGGTGAAGAATATCACCAGCACCAGGTAGACCAGGGCTACCGCGATGAGAGGCAGGAACGCGTCGAACGTGCGCCCCCTGATGATGTCGCCGCCTTTTGCGAGGTCCTCAAAACCGATGTATCCGGCTATGGACGTCTCCTTGAGAAGCACGATGAACTCGTTGGCGAGGGAGGGCAGTATGTTCTTGAAAGCCTGCGGGGTGATGATGAACCACATTGTCCTGATATAGCCGAACCCAAGGCTCCTGCCGGCCTCGAACTGGCCGCTGTCTATGGACATTATGCCACCCCGGATTATCTCCGCGACATAGGCCCCGGAGTTGACTCCGAACGTGATGATTGCGACCATCATCTTGTTGTTCGAGGAGATGAAGATCACGAAAAAGGCAATAAGAAGCTGCACGACGACAGGCGTCCCGCGTATGACCGTCAGGTAGATTATGCTTATCCTGTTGAAAAACCTCAGCAGGAATCGAAGAACCCCGCGCCGCATCTGCCCAATCTGCTTATCGTGCGTCACCCTGACGATCGATATCAAAAGGCCGATAGCCACGCCGATAGCCAGGGCTCCCAGCGTGACCAGCAGTGTCCTGCCTAGGCCTGTCAGCAGGTGGCGTTTCCATCGATCGTCTTCGATGAATACGAAGACGAATCTTTCGCGAAACGTCATTTATTGTTAGAAGCTACGAATGATTTTGCCGGCTCGATATCGATTACGACGCAGTCTACTTTGCCTGAAGTCAGGGCCATGACCGCGTCAGCGCCTTTGTTGTAGCGGTCGATGGTCGCGAGGCCTTCATCTTCGAGGTCCCACGTCGTGTACAGGTCCCCCGTTGTGTCCTGCTGCACTCCGATCGTGTACATCTTTGTCCCGGCGAACAGGTCGTCCGCAGTCTTAATGTCGGAGTCCTCGCGGACGATGATCACCTGGACGCCTTTTGCGTATGACGTCGAGAAGTTGATGGTCTGCAGGCGCTCGTCCGTCACGGTCATGCCGGCCATTCCCATGTCGACTTTCCCTGTCTGGACTGCCGCGATGATCGCGCCGAAGTCCATGTTGTCGATCACGAGCTTCATGCCGAGTTTGTCGGCGATTGCCGCTGCTATCTCAGGGTCGATGCCGACTATCTGCCCGCTTTGAAAGAACTCATACGGCGGGAACTCCGCGTTTGTCGCCATAGTCAGCGTCGGCTTCCCTTCAGCGTTTTGCTGGAACTTCATATCGTGCGATGTGCCGGATATGTACTTGTCGATGATTTTTCCGACTGTCCCATCCTTGATGAGTTCGTCAAGGGCGGCGTTGATGTCCGCGAGCAACTGCGTGTTCTCTTTCGAGACGCAGATCGAGTAGTCCTCTTCTGCATACTCGGTGTCCAGGATCTTCAGTTTGACTTTCTTGCTGCATCCGAAGGCTGATGCCACAAGTGTCAGCGCGAGTGCCAGGGCAACGATTTTAACTGTCTTTCTCATTTGTCGATTCCTCTTTCTTTATATTTGGTACGATTCAATCCGTAGACATAACATCGCATATCAGCTTGACTATTGTCTTCATCGTGAGGGTGCCCCAGTCGTCGTAGGCCGTGTAGCTTGTCACTTTGCCCTGCACGTTGTCGGTGAGGAAGTCTGTCGTCCCAAGCCTGCTGTGGTGGTACCAGAGTTTCACCACGTCTGCGCTGCCGTTCGGGTACGTGTACGTCTGCTGCACGCTCCCGGCTCCGCTGTTTATGCCGTATACTACTGCGCTCAGCTTCTCAAGACCGTATGTGAAGCGGTATGTCAGACATCGCTGTTCAGCGTGCGGCGCGTGCGACTTCCATCATGACGGCGCACTCTATCCTCTTCTTGAAGAGCTCGCAGCCAAGCTTGTAGACGCCGGAGACGGAACCCGAAGCGTGGTACGCTCCCGCAGCGCAGGCGCCCCCGCAATACAGCCTCGCCCAGCAGGCCTCGCATTCAGGCCGGCTCACACGGTTGCGGCTTTGAAAGAGCTTTGCCAGCTCTTCGTTCTCGACTCCATTGAAAATGTCCCCCATGCGGAAGCGTTCGTCGCCGACGAACTGGTGGCAGGGGTACAAATCCCCTTCCGGCGTCACGGCCAGGTACTCAGTCCCCACGCCGCAGCCGGCGAGCCTTTTATACAGGCATGGGCCGCCGGTGGCGTCAAGTTTAAAGTGGTAAAATGTGAACCCGGCGCCCTCTTGTTCCCTCTTCAGCATTTCGCCCGCAAGCAGCTCGTACTGCCCGCAGAGCTCCTCGAGGTGGGCTTCCGTCAGGCTGTAGGGCGCATCCTCCGGCGCGACGACCGGCTCCATAGACAGTTCGCGAAACCCGAGGTCGGCCATGTGCAAAATGTCTTCCGTAAAACCCGTGTTCCTGCGAGTGTACGTCCCCCTGATGTAGTACCCCGTGCCTCCCCGGGCGTCAATGAGCTTCTTATGCAGAGGCAGCACATGCGCGTAGGCGCCCGTGCCGTCGAGGCATTTGCGGAACGCGTCGTTCGTTTCCGGCCTGCCGTCCAGGCTCAGCACAACGTTTTCCATCTCGGCCGTCGTGAACTCGACGACTTCGTCGTCTATTAGCAGGCCGTTCGTCGTCAGCGTGAAGCGGAAACGCTTGCCGCTGCTGTGCTCCTTGCCCCGCGCGTACTCGACGACGTCTCTGACAGCCCCGAAGTTCAGCAGCGGCTCCCCGCCGAAAAAGTCTATGTAAAGATTTTTTCGCGCCCCGGAGCTCTCCAGCAGGAAGTCTACAGCGCGTCTGCCCGTCTCTATGCTCATCAAAGCTCCGGCTCCGCCGTACCTGCCTTGCCCCGCGAAGCAGTAACCGCACGCCATATTGCACTGATGGGATATATTGAGGCAAAGCGCCTTGAGCGGCAGCACACCGGCTTTTTCCGCCAGCGCGGAATAATCCGCTTCTGAGAAGAGCTTTCCGTCGCTGATGAGCTTATCAATCTCGTCAATGACCTTGTGCGCTTCGTCAGCAGGCATGCCGCTGTATCTGTTTGCTATATGCCTAATGGCACCTTCCCTTCCAAGGCTTTCGTACGCGCCTATGGCGTCGAACGCGGCGTCGTCGGCGCTGTGGATCGCTCCGCTCGCCGCGTCGATGACGATATTAAATCCGCCGAGCTTGTAGCGATGGATCATTCTTGGCGATTCCTATTTCTTGACCGCTTCCGGGTTCTCGCAGGCCTGATTGACTACCCCGCAGGAAGTCTTGCACGCGGACTGGCAAGACGTCTGGCATTCGCCGCAGCCTGCGTTGTCTTCGTCGTAGTCATAATCGCGCGTTTTTAGTGTGATGATGTGTTCCATGTCAGTTCCCTTTCTTAATTAACAACGATTCGCCTGTCATATCCGCCGGTTTTTCAAGCCCCAGCAGATCGAGAAGCGTCGGCGCGATGTCGGCAAGCCTACCGGGCTTGAGCCCGGCGTCTGCGCCGCAGAGAATGAACGGGACGGGGTTCGTGCTGTGCGCCGTGTGTTTCGTCACGCCGTTTTCTTCCAGCATTTCCTCCGCGTTCCCGTGATCAGCCGTCACGAAGAGGTAACCGTTTGCCTTCGCCACAGCGTCTTTGATCCAGCCCACGCACTCGTCTACGGTTTCCACGGCTTTGACAGTAGCCTCAAAGTCGCCGGTGTGCCCTACCATATCGCAGTTGGCGAAGTTCACGATCACGATGTCGTGCCTGCCGCCGGCTATTTCTGCGCACGCGGCTTCGGCGACCTTGTACGCGCTCATTTCCGGCACGAGGTCGTAGGTCGCGAACTCTTTCGGCGACGGGATGAGTATTCGCTTCTCTTCTTCGAATGGCTCCTCGACCCCTCCGTTGAAGAAGAATGTCACATGCGCGTACTTCTCCGTTTCCGCTGCGCGGAGCTGCTTGAGCCCTGCCTTGCTTATCGCCTCGCCGAGGGTGTGCTCGGGGAAGTCGGGCGGATATGCTATTGTCACGCCTTTTATTTTCTCATCGTAGCAGGTCATGCAGACATACTCAAGCGGGAAGTACCCGTTTCTCCTCTCAAACCCGCCAAACTGCTCGTCGACGAATGCCGTCGTAATCTCCCTGGCCCTGTCAGGGCGGAAGTTGAAGAAGATGATTGTGTCGCCTTGCTTTATCATGCCGTTTCTGTCGCAGACGACCGGCTTTACAAACTCGTCCGCGTCGCCTTCGTCATACGATTCCTGCATGGCGCGCACAGGGTCCGGGTTGAATATGGCGTCCGCGCAGACCATTGCGTTATACGCCTGCTCCACCCTGTCCCATCTGTTGTCGCGATCCATCGCGTAAAAGCGGCCTATGACGGTCGCGATTTTCCCGACGCCCAGTTCCGCGCATTTTTCCACGCATTCCTTAATCGACTCGATGCCCGAGTTCGGAGGCACGTCGCGCCCGTCCGTGAAGCAGTGGATGTACACATCTTCGAGCCCTGCGCGTTTCGCAAGTTCCAGCAGGCCGAAAAGGTGGGTGATGTGGCTGTGGACTCCTCCCGGCGATACGAGGCCGAGGAAGTGCATCGCTCCGCCATTTGCTTTGCAGTTCTTCGCCGCCGTCAGCAGCGCTTCGTTTTCAAAGAACACGCCCGACGCGATGTCTCGCGATATCCTGGGCAAGTCCTGGAACACGACGCGCCCCGCGCCTATGTTCGTGTGCCCTACTTCGCTGTTGCCAATCTGCCCCTCCGGCAGCCCGACGTCTTCCCCGGAGGCTTTTAGCGTGGTGTTCGGGCAGGTCTCATACAGCTCGTCCAGGACGGGCGTATTGGCTGCCAGCACGGCGTTGCCCGTCGTGTGCGCGGTGATGCCGTAGCCATCCATGATGACTATTGCCGCAGGTCGTTCAAGCTTCATGAGGTATTCTAACTCCCCTTTCTATCGCTGCGAAGCGGCGTTGACGATGACCGCGAATGATTCCGGCTTCAATGACGCGCCGCCTATGA
Organism: Oscillospiraceae bacterium; assembly: GCA_009778485.1. Lineage (GTDB taxonomy): Bacteria > Bacillota > Clostridia > Oscillospirales > Oscillospiraceae > WRMH01. The sequence goes on along the minus strand of WRJQ01000041.1, from coordinate 7,284 downwards.
GCCCCCCGTCGACGTCAGGCATCATCAGCAGTTCGCGCGCGTTCTTGTCATTCATCGAGCCGCCGTAGAGGATTGGCGTCGCCCCGGCAGCCTCTTGGCCATAGAGGCCCGATATGACTTCACGGATCGCATGGCATACTTCCTGCGCGTCCTCAGGCGTCGCCGTGACCCCTGTGCCGATCGCCCATACCGGCTCGTAAGCGATTATCACCCTCCCGAGCGCGTCGGCAGCTACTTCGTGCAGCGCGGTCTTCACCTGCATCGACACGAGGTCGAAGGTCACCCCCAGCTCGCGCTGCTGCAGCGTTTCTCCCACGCAGATTATCGGCCGGAGCGGGCTTTCCAGCGCTGCCAATGATTTTTTATTCACTATTTCGTCAGTCTCGCCGTAATAAGCTCGCCTCTCGCTGTGGCCGATTATCACGTACTCTGCGCCAATGTCAATGAGCTGCGCTGCGGAGACTTCCCCTGTGTACGCTCCCGAAGCGTGCATGCTGAGGTTTTGGGCTCCTGTACCGACTCCGCTGCCTTTGAAAGCATCGATTGCTGCCGGCAGCAGCGGGTACGGGGCGCAGACGACTGTTTTGCACCAGCTTTCGTGGCCCTGCGTAAGCAGGAGCAGCTCCTGCGCGTACGCTTCGACTTGCGAAGCGAGCATGTTCATTTTCCAGTTTCCGGCTATGATCGGTTGCCGCAGGTCTTTGTTCATGTGATTTTCCATCCTTTCGCTTGCTGTTCAGGAGGGGGTCTGTACAGCCCCCTATGCGTCAAGGAGGCAGGCGATGCCCGGCAGCACTTTCCCTTCGAGCAGTTCCAGCGCAGCCCCGCCGCCTGTCGATATGTGCGTCATTTTATCTTCGAGGCCAAAAATGCGCACGGCTGCAGCGGAGTCGCCTCCGCCGACTATCGAAATGGCGCCCGAGTCCGCAACTGCTTTCGCAATTGCGATGGTTCCTTCAGCGAATTTCGGGAACTCGAACACGCCCATGGGCCCGTTCCAGATAATCGTCCCCGCGCTCTTGATCTCCTCAGAGAACATCGCGACCGTTTTCGGGCCGATGTCGAGCCCCATCAGGTCGTCGGGTATCTCGTCGCTCTTGACGTCAACGGGCGTTGCATCGTTCGAGAACTCGGCGGCAGCCAGGTTGTCTACGGGCAGCAGCATTTTTACGCCCTTTTTCTTTGCTTCCTCAACCGCTTGCCTGACGTTGTCTATCTCCCCGTCCTCGCACAGCGACGTCCCTATCTTTCCGCCTCCGGCTTTTATTATCGTGTACGCCATGCCGCCGCCTATCAGCAGCGTGTCGGCTATGTTGAGCAGGTTGCTTATTACGCCAAGTTTGTCGCCTATTTTCGCCCCGCCGAGTATCGAAACAAGCGGGCGTTTCGGGTCTGAGATTGCGCCGCCTATGTTGTCGAGCTCTTTTTTAAGCAGGAACCCGGATACGGCCGGCAGGTAGTGCGATACTCCTTCTGTCGACGCGTGCGCGCGGTGCACCGTGCCGAAGGCGTCGGATACGAAGATGTCTGCCAGCTCGGCGAGCGACTTGGCAAACTCGGGGTCGTTCTTCTCTTCCTCTTTGTGGTAGCGGAGGTTTTCGAGCAGCATGATCTCGCCTTCGCCCAGCTCCGACGCCATCTTGACGGCGTCTTCGCCGATCACGTCTTTCGCCATTTTCACAGTCAGGCCCAAGTGCCCCGACAAGTTTTCGGCGATGGGCGCTAGCGAAAACTCCTGCTTCCATTCGCCTTTCGGCCTGCCGAGGTGCGAGCAGGCTATGACTGCCGCGCCGTTTTCGAGCAGGTACTTGATCGTCGGTATTGACGCTGTTATCCTGCCTTCGTCCGTAATCCGTCCTGTGTCCTTGTCCATTGGCACGTTGAAGTCGCAGCGCAGCAATATTTTCTTCCCTTTTACTGAGACGTCTGTTACTGCTTTCTTGTTGTAGTTTGGCATCCGGTAAATCCTCCAAGTAAATATTTATTCAGATTATTTGCATCAAGTTGTATTGTAGTATGTTCCGCCGGATTTTTCAACTTTTATTTATCGCAAAAGAGAAACGCTGCTCCAACCGCCCGGTTTGAGGCGATTAAAGCAGCGTACTTATGCTGTTGGTATGTACTGTTCAGGTACCCCGTTCAGGTGCTTCAGTACTCTTTACAAATCCGGGAGCTGAGGCGGCGTCGTATCACCCAATCCCTCCGGCGGGTGCGGCCCCGCCGACTCCGAAGGCTGCTCCTCGCCATTCCCCGACGGAGTCGTCTCGGGGATCTCCGACGGCGGAGCGCTTGGATCATAGTCCTCGGGCGGCCCGTCCGTCTCTTCTGTGTAAGAATCGCCGTCGTCAGGTGAAGTCGTCTCCCCCGGCTGCTGCGTGCCTGTGGGCGTCTCCGTTTCGGACGGAGGCTCAGTCTCGGACGGAGACTCAGTCTCTGCCGGCGTCTCATCATCGTCGTCGTCATCATCGTCGGACGGCTGATGAATCAGGATGATCCTGTTTTGGGCGCTGTATGTGCTCCTGCCGACGCGGGTCTCGCTAATGAGGTTATCGTCTTTGTCGTATAGATATTTATATGTGTCGACGACATGGCCCGTGTGCCCCGCCTGCTTGACGCTTGTCTCGCCCTTGGGGACGCTCTCATCCGGAGTCTCGACGACCTGCGGCTGAATCGTCTGGATATGCTTGTAGTCGATCTTTATGTAGTTTTCGTCCAGCTTCGTGCCAACGAGGGTGACTGTCAACACGCCGTCGAGCACCTGGGTGTCGATCCTAAGAGGGTAGTCCGTGCTGTTTCTGAACCTGAAGTCGATGGTGCCCCAGTTTACGGTAGCGTCATTGCCAAGCGGGAGATAAGCTACTGTGAACTGGTGGCAGCGCCTTTCGACGACTTCCAGATCGGCGTGGAGCACGGCGTTGTAGATCGTGGAAGAAACCTGGCAGATCCCGCCGCCGATCTCCTGGACAGTCTCTCCGGATACATAAGCCGGCGCCTCGGAATAGCCCTTATCGGCGGTGCGTTTGCCGACGGTTTCGTTAAACGAGAAGACTTCGCCCGGCTTGAGGATAGTGCCGTCGATGGCGAGGGCCGCGATCGTTATGTTCCTTCTCCTGTTTGCCGTCCCTCCAATGCTCGTCTTGCTGATGTAAAGCTCGTCGCGGTAGAAGAAGCTTTCGAGGTACTTCGCCGTTATCTCCGGCTCGATCCTGATGAAAGGTATGACTATTTGCGTGCCTATGCCCGCGCTGTCAAGCTTTGCCTGTGCTACTCCGATGTCAAAACTCACGCCGGCGCTCTCTTCAGTGATCTCCATTGTCTCAGGGTCATAAGTCGCCGGCGAGGAGTCGACGCTGATGAGGCTGTAGAGCATGTCGAGGTCGACGTCGCTTGCCCCTCTCGCGCTGGGGATGAAGTCCGCCGTGAGGTGCGCCCTTTCCTCGAGCGCTTTGAACAGCATGGATACTGTCAGTTCAAAAACTTCGCTCTCGTCGGCGGGTTCTATGCCCGCGCCTTTGATTACCGTGATGCTCGTGGCCGTGACTTGATATGTCTCGTCGATGAGCGCGTCGTTGAATTTTTTTGTGCCAACCCTAACTGCCTCGCTGATGTAGCTTTCGTTATATTTGGGTTTGCTCACCTCTCGAAGGTCAGTCTGGCTGAAATATGCCTTGAAGTATTCAAGCTCGTTGCGGAAGAACGACCCGCCCCTGCCGTAATCGTAGGCTGTCATTGCGGCTTCCTCCGCGTCAAGGGAAAAGCCCGCTTCCTCTCCTGTCACCGTGAATTTGCCGCCGTCAGGGAACACAATCGTTACAGCGACGCCGTCTACGTTGCTCTCGTAGCCTACATTGCGCAGCGCGTCGCGGGCTTCCTCCAAAGTCAGCCCCGAAAGGTCGACGCCGTCCGCCCGTACATTGGGGTAGACAGTATCGAGTTTATTGACGTAGTAGCCCATCGCGACAGTAAAAACAGCAATGCCCAATACGAGGATTATCCCGATGATCAGCGCTGTCTTCCCGGCGCTCCCGCGCTTTTTCGCGGGCGGCTTGCTTGCGGCCGGTCTGCTCGCGGCCGACTTGTTCGCAGCAGGCTTGCTCGCGGCCGATCTGCTCGCGGCCGGGCTGTTCGTGGCCGACCTGCTCGCGGCCGGCTTGCTCGCGGCCGGGCTACTTGCGCCGGGCTTTTTTGGCGTTGCCTTCTTTCCCTTGCTGCTGATGAGTTTGATGTTCCCCAAATGCCGCACACAACTTTCGTCAGATATTTCACGCGCTCTGTCAAGCGCCTCAATTGCTACTATTATAATATACAACCGGTTGGCGTGGATTGCAATTACATTTTCGTTACATTTTAGCTTGCGTTTGTATCAAAGTTGCAAATTTTGTGTCTGCTAATTCTTAATCATAACCCGAAGGTTTCCTTCTCCCGAACAGGCCCGCCTCGAGAGGGCGTTTCGGGAACAGCGTCAGTTGCGGTTCCTCCCCGGGCTGCTGCGTCTGCCAGGGCTTGCTTATCTGCGTGCGTTGCCTTGCCTGAGCATCGAGGATTTCCCCGATCAGGGTGTTCGAGAGCAAAAAGCCCTTCGGCGTGAACCTCCAGCGCCCCTCGTCGAATACCATCCAACCGCTGCTCTCGTACTTTTTCATCAGGTCGAGAATCAGATCCATTTTCAATCTGTAAATATCATAGTACTCGCCTTCGGAAATCCCCTGGACCGTCCTAAGCCGCAGCATCAGGTACTCGCCGGCGTTCTCGAAGTCCGACATCTCCTCGCTGTACTCCACGACAGCCTGACCGAGCGTTACGCGCTCGATGTACTTTTCGACATCCTCGATGAAGCTGTACCTGCACCTGCCGATATATGAGTGCGCCCCGGCGCCGAAGCCAATGTACTCGTAGCCCAGCCAGTACTTCATGTTGTGCTTCGATTCAAAGCCCCTGCGCGAGAAGTTCGAGACTTCATACTGCCTGTACCCGAACCTCGCCAGCATCTCGACGGCATAGAGGTACATATCGGCCTGCTCGTCGTCGTCCGGGAGGAACGGCGAGTCCTTGAAGACATTGAACTCCGTCCCTTCCTCTATTTTTAAGGCATAGCACGAGACATGCTCCGCCTTGAGCGATGCGATTTTCGCTATCGTCTCCGCCCAGGTGTCCTTCCCCTGCGAAGGGAGGCCGAATATAATATCGACGCTTATATTCTCGAACCCGGCCTGCCGCGCGTTCTTCACCGTCTCCTCCGCGTCTGCGTAGCTATGGGACCTGCCAAGGCTTTTGAGCATCTTATCGTCCGCGCTCTGCACCCCGACGGACAGCCTGTTGAAGCCCGCGCGCCTCAGCTTGAGCAGCTCGTCTTTAGTTATGCTGCCGGGGTTGACTTCCACCGTCGCCTCCGAGTCCAGCCGGACATGCCCGTAGCGCTTCAGAGCGTTGAAGATGCTCGCCAGCCGCCCTGCCCCGTAGTAGCTGGGCGTGCCGCCGCCAATGTAGACGGTGTCAATCAGGTAGCCGTCGAGCTGCGGCTCATACTCTTCGATGTGCTTGAGCATGGCGGCGTTGTACAGTGGCATAAGCCTGTCCCCGCCGGGCAGCGAGTAGAAGTTGCAGTATGCGCATTTCGATGAGCAAAACGGTATGTGCACATAGATTCCGATACGCTTTTCGGCGCTTTCAGGCAATTGACCCGCCTCCGTTTATTTTTGGTTTGATTTTTCTACAAATAACGCATATAATACATCGTGGCTCACGCCACTATATCAAAAATGGAGGAAATGTTCAATGAGTATCAAAATGGGCATAAACGGGTTCGGCAGGATAGGGCGCCTCGTCTACCGCGCGTCGATAGACAACCCGGACGTCGAAATACTCGGCATCAACGACCCGTTCATGTCGCCGGACTATGTAGCATATATGCTCAAGTACGACACAATGCACGGAATGTTCAACGGCGAAATCTCCCACGACGACAGCTCGATCACCGTCAACGGCAAGAAAGTCGCTTTCTACGACAAGCGCGATCCCAAAGACATACCCTGGGGAGATATCGGCGTCGAGTACGTCGCTGACGCTACGGGGATATTCCACTCGAAGGACACCGCGCAGGCCCATCTCGACGGCGGCGCCAAGAAGGTCATCTACACAGGCCCTTCCAAAGATGACACGCCTATGTTCGTTTGCGGCGTCAACCTGGATAAGTATACCAAGGACATGAACTTCGTGTCGAACGCCTCTTGCACTACAAACTGCCTCGCGCCGCTGGCGAAGGTCATTAACGACACTTACGGCATCGCGGACGGGCTAATGACGACAGTCCACTCCACAACCGCGACGCAGCTCACGGTCGACGGAGCTTCGAAAAAGGACTGGAGGGGCGGGCGCGCGGCCTCGGCCAATATCATCCCGTCGTCTACAGGCGCCGCTAAAGCTGTCGGCAAGGTCATCCCGGAGCTTGACGGCAAGCTGACGGGCATGGCTTTCAGGGTGCCGACCTTGAACGTATCCGTTGTCGACCTTACGGTGAACCTTAAGAAGGAAGCCGACTACAAGGAGATTTGCGCGGTGATGAAGGCCGCTTCCGAAGGCGCTATGAAGGGGATTCTCGGCTATACCGAAGAGGATGTCGTGTCTTCAGATTTCAACGGCTGCCCGCTTACGTCGATTTTCGACGCCAAGGCCGGCATAGCTCTGACAAAGACTTTCGTCAAGCTGGTGTCATGGTACGACAACGAGTGGGGCTATTCAAATAAAATCCTCGACCTCGCCGCTCATATGTACAAGGTGGATCACGCATAGCAGTGGTTGCACATTGGAAGTAGGGGCTCAAGTAGTCCCTGGCCGCCCCCTACTTCCCGCGCAGGTACTCGGCGAGGTTGCGCCTGTCCTCTATTTCGAGGTCGCGCTCGCCCGAGAGGGACTCGAGGTGGTGCGTCAGCTCATGCCCCAGCAGCTTCCTCAGCTTCTCCCTCATAACGTCGCGCGGGGCGTCGCCGTGCACGGCGCAGACCGAACCGTAGTATATTACGATATACCGGCCCATCTGGTCGCGGCGGTACTCGCCAAGGGTGTAGAGCCCCCCGTCGGGGTCGGCTTCGCTCAGCTTCACTTCGGGCAGCAGGCACACCCCGCCGTTAAGGTCGCGGAACAGCTCGCCCGGCAAATCCGCCGCCACTTCGTCAAGCAGATCGTTTATCTCGTCTATTGTATACATTCACCGCTACTCCGTTACATTATGGTTAATAAAGGGGATTTCGCTTTATGAGAAAAACCAAAATAGTCGCTACCATGGGG
>WRJQ01000040.1 GCA_009778485.1 Oscillospiraceae bacterium | reverse complement strand
CAATCAATGCCCCCAAATCTGGGGTTATTGGAATTGTTTCCCAAATTTTTATTGTTGTTTATACCAGCGGAAAGGAAAAAGCGAACGCCTCCCCGACAAAAAAGCATCGGGGAGAGTTCGCATTAGTTCCTAATGGCGGAGAAGGAGGGATTTGAACCCTCGCACGCTTTCACACGCCTACTCCCTTAGCAGGGGAGCCCCTTCGGCCACTTGGGTACTTCTCCAACTATACCTTGTACTACTTGTCCAGCGAGATGTTGTCTACGCCGTTTTGCTCAAACTCAGCGATGTACTCGTCGATCCGGTCGGCAAGCTCCGTCATGTTGTCAGGGCCAATCGGCTCAAACTCCATGTCGCGCCTCGCCAACTCCTCGGCGAGTATCTCAAAGAATACGGAATCCTCGTAGTCGGCTATCGCTTCATGTATCCCCCCGTCTTCAAACGCAGAGGACGGCTGCGCGTTGCCGGAACTATATTCGACTAATGTCGGCATCTCGCACGAGGTGCAGTGCGAAAATAACTTGCTTTCAACGTCGTCATATTCTTTTATTCTGTCGAACCCTCTGGTTGAGTTGAGTATCCAGTTGCCGATGTACGCCATGTCCAGAAGTCGCCTGAACTCCATATCTGTCAGTTCGATATTCATCGCGCACCTCCTCGCTGTCAGCAACTCTAACGGTGAGTATACCAAATCGGCGAGGAAATTTCAACTTTGTTTTTCGTTTTTTTCAAGATTAATGCCCGGCGGCAGTCTGGGGCTCGGAGCCGGCAGCCTGAGGCAAGCGAAGTATATTACCCTCTATCGCAGGCAGCACCAGCGTTATTCTCGTGCCGACGTTCTCGCGGCTGAGCACCTCAACGTGCCCCTCGTGTTTCGCCGTAATCCACTGCGCTATAGACAAACCGAGGCCTGCTCCCCCCGTCGCCCTTGTACGCGACTCGTCCGCCCTTACAAATCTGTCAAACACGTACGGCAGGATTTCCGGCTTGATCCCTATGCCGTTATCGGCCACGGACAGCCTCGCGGAACCATCGCTATACTCTGCTGTCAGCCTTATTTCCCCTCCTGCGTCTGTGTACTTGATGGCGTTATCTACTAATATCCTCAGCGCCTGCTTGATCAGCCCCTTATCCGCCAGAATCGCGACGCCGCTGCCTCCGACGATGAACTCATGCCCGCTGTCGAACATTCGCGACTCTTCCGCGACCTCTTCGAGAAGCGCTGTCAACTCGAGCCGCTCCTGGCTTAGGACAATCCTGTTGCTATCGCCGCGAGCCAGGAATAAGAGCTGCTCGACCAGATCCTTCATATTGCCGGCCTCGTCTTTTATGGCGGACACTGACTCAGCCAATGCCTTTTCGTCCTCTTTCCCCCACCGGTCAAGGAGGTTTGCATACCCTTGTATTACGGCGATCGGCGTGCGCAGTTCGTGAGAGGCGTCCGACACGAAGCGCACTTGCGACGCGTACGAATCGTTGATCCTGTCAAGCATGCCGTTGATAGCTACCGCAACGTTCTTGAGTTCCTCATGTAAATCGTCGACAGGGATGCGCATATCAAGCCTGCCGCCATCTATACCGTCGAGCCTGCCTGCAAGGATCGTTTTCTCCATATCGAGCTGCTTGTTCACGTCGTTTAGGCTCTGCGCAGCGCGCGCAAGCTCCGTTATCGGGTCAAGCGTCCTGCGAACCATACGGCGGTCTTTCAGAGTGCGCGACAGCAGTTCGATCACTTCGAAGGCGTGCAGCGCTGCAAACGCATATATAAAGTAGAGGATGAATGAGCCAATATTTATCCTTGCCTCATAGATAACCCCGGCGGTCGTGACGTCCACGACATAGGTGATGCTGCGTATCGTGCCCCGGAAACCGCCGGCCGTGCTCGCGCTGAACCTACGCGTTGCGCCCTCGACGTCATACGACAAGAGGTCTGACATCGGCCAGTTCACCCGGAAACTTCCGGAGTGCTCCTGCACAGCGCTGACTTGCATCCCGGCCAGCTCCATCCAGACGCTGTGCTGTGGCGCTTCGGCGTCAGATAGCGTGTCAAGCACGTCCAGCGCTTTCCGCTCGCAGTAAATCGCCAGCGATATACCCGCGATTACGCAGATTATTATATTGATGGACATGAACACCCTCAGCAGGCGAAAGAACAGCTTTGTGTTCAGCCGGCCGGTAATCGAGGATTTCATTCTCCCCGTAGTCTCGCTTTTCTTTTCAGCTTTGCTCATCTTTAATCACATATCCTACGCCACGTACTGTGTGTATCAGTTTTATTTCAAACACTTCGTCGATTTTACCGCGAAGGAACCTGATATACACATCAACAGCATTTGTGCCTCCGTCGAACTCGTAATCCCAAACATTCTCAAGAAGCATATCGCGGGTAACTACAATCCCTTTGTTCGTCATAAGGTAGTGCAGCAGGTCGAACTCGCGTTTAGTAAGTTCGACCGGCGTATCGTTAACGGTGACTTCGCGCCGTTTGGTGTCCAGCTTTACGTTCTGGACGGATAACACGCCGCTATCGTCAGCGCTGCCCGAGGTCTTCTTTCGCAATGCCGCTCGTACGCGCGCCAGCAGTTCTTCAATAGCGAAGGGTTTTGTTATGTAGTCGTCGGCGCCCTGGTCGAGCCCGGCGACTTTATCCATAACTTCATCTCTCGCAGTCAGCATGATTACCGGAGTGGTCGACGTTTTCCTCAGGCGCCGCAGAACCTCCATCCCGTTAAGCTCCGGAAGCATAATGTCCAGCAGTATCAGATCGAAGTCGCCGGATGCCGCGAGATCGTACCCCTCCCTGCCTGTGAAAGCCTTGACCACCGAATAACCTTCATGGTTCAGTTCGAGTTCCACAAAACGCGCCAGCTTCTCTTCATCTTCGACGATAAGAATTTTCGCAGTCTCGCTCATACTTAGTATCACTCCCCGGTGCTGTTTTGTTTGCCTGACATCGCTTTCTTAATGCCGTCTACTGTGTCGGACGCGCTGTCCATTACGCGGTTGATTTGGTCCCTTCCCAGGTCATCCCCCCGGAAACTGTAGCGTAATCCGCAAAACAGAGTGATGACATATATCGGAATTACTATCCAAAAGAAGAATATTAGGAAAATTGCCACAGCCAGGACAGGAATTGAAAACACGAGGCTGTCGTCCCTTTTTGCTTCCAGGTGGTTTCTGCTCCCTTTATCGAGCATTTTCGCCATGAATCTTCCGAACCTTCTCATCAGGTCGCTGAAACTCTCGTTCTTGCCGCATTCCCCATTTGCACCGCTGCCGTTGCCGCTATCTTGCTTTTGCTCAATAACCTGCAGGCGCGGAGGAGGCGTGCCGGCTTCGGAGAAGTATCCGCCGCCTGCGGGGACGGTCGCCTTCCCCTGCTCTTCCAGGTATATAAGAGCATCTAACAGGTCTCCCCCCGCTTTTTCAAGGACCTCTTTCGCCTCTGCGTATGTCACATCCGCTTTTTCCCGGAGTTTTTCTACTTTTTCCAGTTCAGTCATCGTTATTGCCCTCCTCTTGCAGTATGCTGACAATATAGCACCGGAGAATGAAAGCGCAATTTGCCGAACATGAAATTAGAATTAAAACCCGGAACAAGTTTAATTGGGGAATTTGAAGCAGTATGGGCGCATATCCGCCCGGGGTTCGATCCCCGCCTGCCTTAGACCGCTATTACCGCTCGAAAGCCGCAGCGACGAGGCCGATGTGCCCCCCGCTGCGGCTTTGTCCAAGGCTCCTAGTGCTGTGTGTCACCTAAAAGACTTTTTCCAGCAGCGTCAGCGTAGGAGGGCCTGCGGTCATGCCGCCTGTCTTGGGGATAAGGGTTGTGAAATGGGCAGACTTCATATGCGCGTCGAGCGAGGCCTGGTCTTCCCATTCTTCAAGCATGACGAAGTGCAAAGGATCGTTGACGTCGCGGCACAGTTCGTACTTGATGCAGCCGGCGTCGTCTGCGTTCGTCCTTTCGACAAGCTCCTTGGAGATCGCCAGGTACTCCTCGACGCATTCGGCCTTGACATTGTTGCTTGCGGTAACCTTAACCATAGTAATAGCTTCCTTTCTTTTTTTATGCTAAGCAGCAGGGGTGCGCCCCCCCGATCACGCCTGTGACATTACGAAACCCTTAACGTCGTCCCAGTTGTTATAGACGCCTTTTTCGTGCAGCTCGTCCATTTGCTCCTGCGTATAACCGAGCTGTTTGAGGATTTCTTCGCTGTGCTCCGCGAGCATCGGCCCCCTCGCGTACTTCAGAGCCTCCGCCCCCTCTATGCTGACAGGCGGGCGCACCATGGCGCGGTTGCCTGAAGGATAGGCGAACTCCTCGAAAACCCCGGCGGCCCAAGCCTGCTTGTCGCTGAGGACTTCGTCCCAAACCTGACAGATAGAAAAAGGAATATCGCCCTCGACAAGTATTTTCGACCATTCTTCGGAAGTCTTCTTCTCAAACGCGTCGCTGAGTATCTGCACAAATTCTCCATGCAGTTTGTTCTTTGTGATGCTCTCCATCGTGTAGCGTTCGTTCCCGACGAGATCCTCGCGACCTATCATCGGCATGAATTTTGGGTAGAACATGTCGAAAGGCGGCATCGACAACTGGATGAATCTGCCGTCTTTGCTCTTGTACGTGTTATTGAAGGGATTCTCCGCTGTCTTACGGCTGATCGGGTACACCTGCCCCAGGTCTTTGTACTGAGCGGCTTGGATCGCGATGGCTTGGACGAATATCGAACAATGGAGAAGGTTCGTGGTAACTTTATCCCCTTTGCCCGTCTTTTGCGCGTTGTACAGCGCGGTCATTATGCCGGCCGCGAGAAACATTCCCGAGATATGGTCGCCGATACCCGGGATAAGGTTGATCGGTTCGGAATCCTTCTGGTACAAAGTGCCCAGCAGGCCTCCGCGCGCCCAAAAAGCTGTGAAGTCATAGCCCGGTAGATTAATGTCCGGGCCCGCTTCGCCGAAGCCGGTAAACGAGGCATATACGAGCTTCGGGAACTTGTCTTTTAAGTCTTCATAGTTAAGCCCTAGTTTCGCCAGCGCTTGAGGCCGCCAGTTTGTGAGGAATATGTCTGTATCCTCGAGCAGCTCAAAGAGTATTTTTAGGCCCTCCGGCGTTTTCAGGTTGACGACCAGGCTGCGCTTGTGCGCGTTTTCAAGGTCGAACGTCGTGTTCTCGAGCGGGTCGCCCAGGCGCCCTTCGGACACGCCGTTAAAACGGACCGCGTCTCCGCTTTTTGCTTCGATCTTGATTACGTCCGCTCCAAATTCCGCAAAAAAGCGAGCACACGCGGGTACCGCTATGAATGTGCTCATTTCTATGACCCGTATTCCTTCCAGTGGTTTTCTTTCGCTCATGGATTCACCCTCCTGCAATATTTTTTCTCTCACGAGTAAGCCTGTAAGCCGGATTCTGTCCGGGGAAGTAAGTGCTCCGAACTGCCGGTTATTTGCTAAACGGAGCGCTTGTTAGTTCCCTTGAGCAGCCATCTATCTAGGCCCATCGTCGCCAATGGGCTCAAGCCACCTCCTGAGAGCGGCCGGGCCGGCCTGTTGCTCTCCCACGGTGTTGCTCCGGATAGAGTTTACAGCGGCGTTCTGTTTCCAGACGCCGGGTGAGCTCTTACCTCACCTTTCCACCCTTACCTCGTCGTCGCAAACTCCACTTCGCTCCGCCCTCACAAGTTCGGGCATACGCTCCGTTTCGTTGCTCCTCCTCTCCAAACGCGACCCGCTTTGCTGGGCTCGCGTTTGGTTTACGGGGGATTTGCAAACTCCACTTCGCTACGACGCGGCGGTATATCTCTGTTGCACTTGTCCTAAAGTCGCCTTCGGCGGGCGTTACCCGTTATCCTTGCCCTGCGGAGCCCGGACTTTCCTCGCTAGAGGCCTTTCGGCACTTCTACCGCGGCTGCCCGGCTTACTCATGAGATTACGCCGTTATTCTACGCCAAATTAAGCCGCCTGTCAAACCAAAAATCGTTTTCCGGGCTTAGGAGTTGTTGATAAATAATTTGCACATCTCGCCTTGTATTTTTGCCATCATACTTCGTTGTCAAAACTTGCAAGGCTCCAAGCATTACTGCGTTTTGACGCCTCGTCTGCTGGCAAAAATACTGTGGCAATTTTGTTCAACTTATTTATCAACAGCTCCTTATTGCCCTCAGCGGATAAGTATGCTAGAATGATTGCATTATCGAAGTTACGGATTGAACTGTACAATACCCGGAGGACGCTGTGAAGAAAGCTGCGCTTGTTATCGCGCTTATCATGGCAATACTGCTTATCCCGACATTCACTCACGCGGCAGTATCGCCCTACTTCGTCGCGGCCAACGACACGCTCCTGCCGTTCAACGAGGACACGATGCCGTACATAAGCGGCGGAGAGTTCTTTGTGCCGGATATAGTCTTCGCAAACGTCGGAGTTTGGTCCTTCCACTCCGTCGAAACAGAGCGGGTACTGCTCGTAGGCGGGCGTAAGCGCCTGGATTTCTCTATCTCGCAAGGCGTCACGACGGACCAGGACGGCGCAGTATTCAACTGCTCGCCCGCAAGGAGGATTGGCAGCAGATTCTATGTACCGCTGGCTCCGGTATGCGAGTTCTTCGGCCTGACATGGACATCCATCGAAGTCCCGCGCTCGATAATCCCAAACGAACAGATGTGGGTATTGAGGATAAAATCAAACGCAGTGTTCAACGACCTATCTTTCATAGGCATTAACAAAGAAGCGATAAAATCCTCCTATGACGAATACTACGCTCCTCCCCCCACTACCTCGCCACCTCCCACTACCTCGCCGACGCCGCCGACAACAAGCCCTACCGGCAGCGAAGAACCGACGGCTCCCGAAGAAGAACCTGCGCCCACATACAGCGACGTAACGATATACCTCAGCTTCTGCGACATCGACGCCGGCAGCGCTGTGAAAATCCTCGACACGCTCAACGCGCCCGCAGCGACAGGGCAACCATCATGCTTCTTTATCAGCGCGACCGGCGCGGCCGAGCACCCCGAACTCATTCGCATGATATCCGGCAGCGGCCATACTATCGGCATTTGGCTTGAAAAAGGCTCATACGCCGAATATCTCAGCGTCTCAGCAATCCTGTTCGAAGCCGCCAAGCAGAAGACTGTCCTTATTTCATCGCCGCCGGAATCCGCGCTGCAAGCAATAAGGACTGCGGAACGCTACGGGTTGCTCTATTGGGGGCGGCCAAACTCCGGCGGCAGCCCGGCTGAGGCTCTTGACGAGTTCTATGAATCGATCCCAACCGGCGCCGGGGACCGCGCAAACATTCTGCTGCGGTGTACGGACGAAGATGCGGCAATCCTGCCGGGGCTGCTATCATATTTAAGGGAGTATGAATACAGTATTATGAGGATAACGGAAACGACAACGCAACTGGCGGATACGCCGGCAGATAATGAGTAGCAGCGAAATAAAAGCGGTTGTACTGGCCGCAGGCAAAGGGACGCGCTTGCAAGACGGAGAAAGCGACACGCCAAAAGTTATGCGCCTTGCGCTCGGGAAGCCGCTGCTTCGGTATGTACTGGACTCGCTTGACTTCATTGAACGCGAAGACACCATTATAATAGTCGGATATAAGAAAGAAAAAATCCTGGACGAGTTCAGCGGGTATCGTTTCGTCGTCCAGGAAGAGCAACTCGGCACAGGCCACGCAGTCATGACGGCACAGAGCGAGCTTGCCGGTTACTCCGGTGCTGTCTTAGTGTGCTACGGAGATATGCCCGCAATCAGGAAAGAGACATACGCAGCCCTTATCCGCGCCCACTTCGACGGCGGTAATGACTGTACCATCCTCACCGGGGAATCGTCGTTCGACTTGCCATACGGGAGAGTTATCCGCGCTCCGGACGGCTCATTCATCGGCATAGTCGAAGACCGCGACTGCACGCCCGCGCAGAGCAGCATCAAGGAACTCAACAGCGGCGTTTACGTCTTCAGCGCCCCGCTGCTTCTTGAGTCTTTAAAACTGTTGAAGAACGACAACTCGCAGTCTGAGTACTACATTACTGACGCGCCATCGATCATGGGCGGGCTCGGCGCGAGAGTCAGCGCATTCCGCAGGGAACTCGGCCCGGAAATACTGGGCGTCAACACAGTCCTGCAGCTCGAACAGGTCGAAGCTGTGCTGAGAGGCTGACAGGACACAACTGTTCAGGTACCCCCCAGGCCACCAACCGTCACGCCGTTTCTATTGTTGCGGCATTTTGCAGCCCGAGGCTGCTGACAGCATCCTCGCGCATTTTGTACTTCAGGATCTTCCCTGCCGCGTTCATAGGGAACTCATCGACGAAATCGACGTAACTCGGGACTTTGTGCTTAGCCATGCTGGCGTGTACAAAGTCCTTTACTTCAGCCATAGTCATGGACTCGCCGTCCTTCAAGACTACGCAGGCCATTATCTCCTCACCGTACTGCTCCGACGGCACGCCAATTACCTGCACGTCCTTAATCTTCGGATGCGTATAGAGGAACTCCTCAATCTCCCTCGGATAAATATTCTCGCCGCCCCTGATAATCATATCCTTGAGCCTGCCGGTTATCCTGAAGTTACCCTCGGGAGTGCGGCAGGCAAGGTCGCCGGTATGCAGCCAGCCATCCTCGTCAATCGCGGCTGCCGTTGCCTCAGGCATTTTGTAGTAGCCCTTCATAAGATTGTAGCCCCGGACGACGAACTCGCCCGTCACCTCGTCAGGCTGCTCTTCGTTCGTATCAGGGGAAACAATCCTGCACTCGACTCCGGGCAGAGGCCTGCCAACGGTGCCGACGCGGATCTCGACCGGGTCTTCAATCGAGCTCATCGTGCAGCCGGGAGAGCTTTCGGTCTGCCCGAAGACTATAGTGATTTCCTCCATGTTCATCTTGTCGACAACGTCGCGCATGACTGAGATTGGGCAAGGGCTTCCCGCCATAATACCCGTCCTCATGTAAGCAAAGTCCTCCTGCTTGAAATCCGCGTGTTCCAGCATAGCAATGAACATCGTCGGCACCCCGTTGCACGCTGTGATCCGCTCCTGCTTGACGCAGGCAAGCGCAGCCTTAGGCGAAAAATATGGCAGCGGCGACATAGTGGAGGCGTGAGTCATCGACGCTGTCATAGACAGCACCATGCCGAAGCAATGGAACATAGGCACATGTATCAAAAAGCGGTCGGCGGTTGATAAATCCATCCTGTCGCCAATGCACTTGCCGTTATTGATAATATTGTGATGCGTGAGCATCACGCCCTTTGGAAAACCGGTCGTACCGGAGGTGTACTGCATATTGCAGACATCATCAGGACGCGTCAGCGAAGCCAGCCTTTGGACTGTTTCTATCGGGACGCGCCTGCCTCTCTCAAGGGCCTCGCTCCATGTCAAGCAACCCTTTTGGCTCGAGGAGACGGTAATAATATGCCTGAGGAAGGGCAAACGCTTGCAATGCAATGCTTTCTCCGTCGACGCATACTCCAGTTCGGGGCACAACGTCTTAATAACCGCCAGGTAGTCGGAGTCCCTGTAACCATCTATCATAACCAGCGTATGGACGTCCGCCTGCCGCAGCAAGTACTCTGCTTCACGTATTTTATACGCAGTGTTAACCGTCACCAGGACAGCGCCTATCTTGACCGCAGCCCAAAATGTAATGAACCACTGCGGCACGTTCGTCGCCCAAACGGCGACCTTGTCGCCCGGTTTGACGCCGAGCGCGATCAAGCTGCATGCGAAAGCGTCGACGTCGTCGCGAAACTCAGCGTATGTGCGCGTATAGTCAAGCGTCGTGAACCGGAAGGCGTATTGATCCGGGAACTCCTCTGCGACGCGATCGAGCATCTGCGAGAATGTGATATCAAGCAACTCGTCTTTCGGCCAGATGTATTTACCCGTCTTGCGAATGTTGTCATAATACCTTGCCGCCTTAGCCCGGCTCTCAGACAGACGGCTCATGACATTGACATAATGCGGCAGGATTATTTCAGCATCGTCAAAGCCCGAGTTGTCGCCTGTCATGTCCAGCGTCAGATGACCCTTGTAGTCGATCGACCGCAGAGCGAGCAGCATGTCGCCCAGCGGTACTTCCCCGTCGCCTGCCATGCATCTGACGACTTGTCCGTTCGAGACGAACGAATCGCATACATGGACAAACTTGACATAGGCTCCCAGGTTCCTTATCGTCGCGTCAGCCGATTCTCCGCCGAATCTGAACGTGTGATGGAGGTTCCAAAGCGCAGCGAGGCTGTCGCTCGCAAAGCGATCCAGCATACCGCAAAGCGCGAGCGTTTCCGAGTACGCGCCCTTCGTTTCCACAAGGATAGTTATGCCATCAGACTCAGCGGACGGCAGCAGGACGCCGATCAGCGAGATGATCCTTTCGATATCTGCATCCGTTTCGTACTCCATGTCGAGGCAGACGTACGGCGTACGCAGCGCTTTCGCGAGCCCTATGCACGCGGCAGCGTCCGCTATCGCCGCATCGAGCTCTCCCCCGCCTGAAACGTCGACCGCGAGGCACGCGATATCGAGCTGCTTTTCCGTCAGTCTGCGCAAGAAGTTCTGCCGCTCCTGCATCGTCCCCGTCAGCGCCAGCGCTTCCTCGCTCGAGAAACACAGCTCCAGCCCGTCAAGCCCCATAGACTCAGCCAGGTCGCAGTGCTCGCGCCATGTGAGATCGCGCCAGGCGCCCGACTTATATGATAGTCTCATAATTACAATTCCTCATAAACGATCTTGTTCACGGCGCTCAGGTACGCCCGGATGCTCGCGCCGATTATATCCGTAGAAACGCCCCTGCCGGAATATAGTTTGCCTGCGTGGCGCAGCTTGACAAGCGCGTCGCCTGTCGCTTCCCTGCCGCCCGTCACTGCCTGAATCTGAAACTCCTCCAGCTCGTAAAGCGCTCCGATTATTTGCTCAGTAGCCCTGAACGCGGCGTCGATCGGCCCGTCCCCCGAGGAAAGCGCGTTTCTCACGTCGTTGCCCTTGGCAATCTCGACATACGCTGTCGCGGCAATCGCGCTCCCGCTGTTAATGACGTAGCTTATGAGCCGGTATGTCGCGGCTGCCTGCCCCGCGTTTTCTGCGACCAGCGCCTCTATATCCCGGTTTACGACGTTCTTGCTCCGGGCAATTTCTTTAAACTGCGCGTAAATCACGTCAAGATCGCCCGGCGATACGTCATACCCCAGTTTAGCAATATGGTTTCTTAGCGCACCTGCGTCGGCGTCTTTGCGCAGGGTCTCCACCTCGACAGGCTCGCCCGCAGGTTCTGCGAATCCCCTTTCAGGGGAAGCGCCGCCCGCGCCCGATAGCGCCCTGAGCTGCGCGCCTATCCTACGCAGCGCTGTGTCGTTGATGTTATATGATATCCCCAGCGTCTCGCCCCGGATTTTTATCACATTTAGAAACTCCTCAAGGCGAAGCGTGCCGGCGCTTCCGCCGGACGAAGCTTTTATTTGCCTGACGCCAACTCCTATCCCGGCCAGAGCAGCCGCCGACGCAAGCCCGAGGTTATCCCTGCAATGCAGCGATAGGGTGACGCTTTTCAGTTGCGGCGCCGCGTCGTAGACAGAAGATATGAACTGTGCCATTTCACCCGGCAGCATTTCTCCTACAGTATCGCAAAGGCAAATCGTCTTTGCCCCCGCCTTTATCACTTCCTCAAGGACGGCGGCCAGGAACTCCGGCTCTGCGCGGGTCGCGTCCTCGGCTGTGAACTCAACGTCGCTGCACAGCGCCGCGCAATACGCCACAGCATCGCGTACCATCGGGAGCATCGTTTCCGCCTTGGCGCCCCCGATGTACTCCATTTGCACAGTCGATACGGGTGCCGTAACATTGAGCCTGGGCTTTTTCGCTTTTGAGAGAGTGCTCCAAACCCTGTCCGCGCTCTGCTTGTCAGGCGGGAGGGGAACGCTAATTACGCATGAGGTTATTGTGGTGGCCAAAGTCCTTACGAAAGCCGCGTCAGCGGGCGTTTCCCCCACCGGGCTCGTTTCGATGACGTCGACCTGCATTTTCTCGAGGAGTTTTGCAGCCTCCAGCTTTTCCCTGAAACTCAGTTTCGCCGCGTTGGCCTGCTCCGACTCGTTGAGCGTCGTATCTACAATTATTATCTTGATCATAAATATAAAGTCCTTTCTGTAAAAAACACCCGGCAGGTCTGCATCTGCCGGGTGAACGGTCCACTCCAACATTACAAACTATACTTCAATTGTCCAACCCATATCATCAGCGGCGTCGCCCGTCTGGATGCCATACAACGTTTCGTAAAGCTGCTGTGCGAGTTTCCCGACTCCGCCGTCGCCCACGGATAGCTCTTTATCCTTGAACACAAGCTTGCCAACCGGCGATATTACCGCTGCTGTGCCTGACGCGAACGCTTCTTTGAGCCTTCCCTGCTTCGCAGCTTCCGTAATATCGCCGATTCTAAGTCGGCGTTCGGAAATCGTAATGCCCCACTTTTTAAGCAAAGCGATCACTGAGTCGCGTGTAACTCCGGGCAGTATCGTCCCTGCCAGAGGCGCGGTTATCACCTCGTCGTCGATGACAAAGAACGCGTTTGACGTCCCAATCTCTTCGACATAGCTATGCTCGACTGCGTCAAGCCACAGCACCTGCTCGCAGCCCATCGAGTTCGCCCTTGTCTGAGCCTTCAGCGAAGCCCCGTAGTTCCCCCCGACCTTGGCGAACCCGACTCCACCTGCCGCCGCGCGTACATACTCGTCTTCAACATAGATGCTGGTAGGCGCAAGGCCGCCGCCCGGCGTATTGTAGTATGCTCCGACCGGGGAGCAAATCACGATAAAGAGATAATGGCTCGCGACGTGTACGCCCAGGAACGGGTCGTCCGCTATCATAAAAGGCCGGATATACAGCGATGTGCCCGGCTTTTCCGGTATCCAGTCCCGCTCGACGTCAACAAGCGTCCTGACAGCGTCGACGAACAAGTCCGGCTCGAAGTCCGGCATGCACATACGCTCGTTGGACTTGCGCGCTCTCTCCGCGTTCATGTACGGCCTGAATAAAAGCACCCGCCCGTCTTTCGTGCGGTAGGCTTTCATGCCCTCGAACATCTCCTGACCGTAATGAAAGACAGCCGCCGCAGGGTCCAGGGAGAGAGGTCCGTAAGGTACTATCTTTCCATCGTGCCAGCCTTTCCCGGTCTCATAGTCCATGATGAACATATGGTCGGAAAACGCCCTGCCGAACAGCAGCTTGTCGGGATTGGGCTTCACCCGCGGCGTCGCGGTCCTTTGTATATCAAATGTGTATTTCATACTCCTCATTCTCCTCCTTGTGTGCTGTCACAGCGAAACACTTGCGAACACTACGCTGTCTGTTTCCACATATCGAACGCTTTCAGGTTAATATCGAGCAGATCCGCGCGCTTGGCGCCGATTGTCGCGGCAATGACTTCTTTTATCGACTCTTCAGCCACTACGCCTGTCGCCCTGACAAACGCCCCAAGCATAATCATGTTCGCAACGCGTGCGTTCCCGAGCTGTGCCGCCATGTCGTTGACAGGGACGTCTATCGCGGTGATGTCCTCGCGCGATGGCTTTTGGTCTATCCGCGAAGTGTTGAGCAGTATGACGCCGCCCGGTTTAAGCGTCGGCTGGAACTTTAAAAGAGAAGGCAGGTTCATCGCGACGAGGATATCTGCTTCGTTGATGATGGGGCAGCTTACTTCCTTGTCCGAGACAATAACAGTGCAGCTCGCCGTGCCACCGCGCATTTCCGGCCCGTATGAGGGGAAAAACGTCGACGACCTATCTTCAAGCATTGCAGCGTGCGTAACCATCTGTCCCATTAGTATTACGCCCTGCCCGCCTGATCCTGCAAAAAACATTCTATAGGTGCCCATGATTAATTCAATCCTTTCGCTTTGGGGGTGGGATCGCCGCACCGGCGCTTGCGCGCCTTGGGTTCGGCCTACTGTCGACCGCATGCGCAACAGGCAAGGATCCTAAGGTTCCTTGAAAACACCCAGCGGGTAATACGGGATCATGTTCTCGCCAAGCCATTTCATCGCGTCTTCGGGCGCAAGACCCCAATCCGTCGGGCATGTAGACAGTATTTCGACAAGCGCGAAACCAAGCTTTCTGTCTTGTATTTCAAAGGCGCGCTTGATCGCGTTTTTTGCCTTGTTGATACTTGCCGGCGTGTTGAGCGCGACGCGCTCGACGTAGACCGCGCCTTCAATCGCGCAGATTAGCTCGCACACGCGCAGCGGCGAGCCTGCCTGTTCTTTTGTTCGCCCCGCCTGCGTCGTTGTGGTTTTTTGGCCTATTAGCGTCGTTGGCGCCATCTGCCCGCCGGTCATGCCGTAGATGCCGTTATTAATGAAGAACGTGCAAAACTTCTCCCCGCGCGCGGCAGCGTGGATTATCTCGCCGGTGCCGATTGAGGCGAGGTCGCCGTCGCCCTGGTATGTGAAAACTGTTTTGTCAGGGTGGACGCGGCGGATTCCTGTAGCGACTGCGGGGGCGCGTCCGTGCGCCGACTCGCACATGTCGATATTCATAAACTTATGCGCCTGAACGCTGCACCCGATAGGCGCGACCCCGATAGTATCGCCCAGCTTGCCCATCTCGTCAAGGGTCTCCATGATAAGCCTGTGGGCTATCCCGTGCGTACAGCCCGGGCAATAGCTCGTATCTGTGCGTACCATTCCTTTAGTGTAAGTGAAAACAGCTTGCATTTGCCTTTGCCACCCCTTCGCGTCAAATCGCCGCGTATTGCAGGCGAGTAGTTATTATACCAGCGTGGTTTCGGTACTGCGTATCGCCCTAAACAGAAATATCAGACAGGATTCCCAGCGCCCGCTCAACAATCTCCCTGGACGTCGGTATGATGCCCCCTGTGCGCGTAATGAGCCTGATCGGAAATCTTTTCCCGACGCCAATCTGAACATCCTGAACCAACTGCCCCATGGACAGCTCTGTCGATATGACGACCTTCGTCTTGTCCGTCAGCGCGTCGAACGCATCATAGGGGAACGGCCAGAGCGATACCGGCCTTATCAACCCCGCCTTGACTCCGCTTTCCCCGAGCAGTTCGATCGCTTCTTTTGTGATCCTCGCCACTGTACCGAAAGCGACAAAAACTATCTCAGCGTCCTCCAGGCCCGCGGTTTCGACCCGTACCAGTTCTTTTTCCGCTCTGCCGTACTTTTCGAACAGCGCTTCGACGTGCATTTCCAGTTCATTGGGATCCATCCGCAGGGACTTCACTACCCTGCGTTTTGAGTCGTCATCGCCATAGCCCGAGAGCGCCCACGGCTTTTTCTGCTTTAGTTCGCTATACTCAGTTACCGGGCGGGGCTCCGGCAGCACGACCGGTTCCATCATCTGCCCGAGTATCCCGTCTGTGTATATCATAATCGGGTTGCGCCAAATGTCAGCAAGCTCCATTGCCTCGTAAATCAAGTCGACCGCTTCCTGCAAACTCGACGGCGCGAACACGGGTACTTTATAGTCTCCGTTCCCTCCACCCCGTGTAGCCTGTATGTAGTCCGCCTGGCCGGGTTGGATCCCGCCGATGCCGGGTCCCCCGCGCGACACGTTGACTACGACGAGCGGAACTTCGGCAGAACTGAGGAAGCTCATGCCTTCCTGCATAAGCGCGATGCCCGGCGAAGATGATGTGATGAAAACCCTCCCGCCTGAAGCGGACGCGCCGTAAGCCATATTGATCGCGCCCAGCTCGCTCTCGGCCTGAAGGAAGCTTCCGCCATACTTCGGCAGCTCGCGCGACATATACTCAGGTATCTCGTTTTGAGGCGTTATCGGGTATCCGAAGTAGTAACGGCACCCCCCGCGTATTGCGGCTTCCGCAAACGCTTCATTGCCTTTCATCAGCACTTTGTCCGTCATTGCTCCGCCTCCTCTTTGAATATCTCAATTGCGCCGTCAGGGCAAACCAGGGCGCATGATCTGCAGCCAACGCACTCTTCCGGGCGTTCTATCGAGGCAGGGCTGTAGCCCTTGTCGTTAATCGCGGCGCTCATCACTATCAATCCCTTTGGGCAAAAGACGCGGCAGAGCTCGCAGCCTTTGCACACATTCCCGTTGAACCGGACTGAATACTTACTCATTGTTGAACATCCCCTCGTCGTCGCAAACTCCACTCCGCTCCGCCCTCACAAGTTCGGGCATACGCTCCGTTTCGTTGCTCCTCCTCTTCAAACACGACCCACTTCGTTGGGCTCGTGTTTGATTTTTTGTTATTT
>WRJQ01000039.1 GCA_009778485.1 Oscillospiraceae bacterium | reverse complement strand
GCGTCATTAGATAAGTGCCGATTGTTTTCGCCTGTTTTGCAGGGTTTACGCTGAACAAGTTCAGCGGGGGCGAATACTTGGCTGTATTTAACCGAAAAACGCGCAAAACAGGTGGGAAGAGGCGGTGCAAAGCCGGCTGCGCCGACTCTAGATGATGGCGGGAGTTTTGTCCAAAGCTCCTATGAGTATATCATAGGGGCGCAGGTTTTGCCACAGCTTTTTTAAAACCGCCATTGACAAAGGCGGCTTTTCGTATAGAATGGCTACATAAGGAAGAACGGGGTAACTGTTCAGGTACCTGAACAGACACAGAAAGGGGACCAGCAAATGGCACAGGAGCTGCTTATGATTTCCGAACGCATAAGGGAGCTGCGCGAAATCTCCGGAGTGACCGCCGAAGAGATGGCGCGGGACACGGGCGTGGAGTTGAGCCGGTATTTACAGTACGAGTCCAGCGGCGCCGATATCCCGATAAGCGTACTGTACCATATCGCGCACAGGTTCGGCGTCGATATGTCGGAGATACTCACAGGCGAGCCGGCCAGGATATCCACGCTGCAGGTTTGCCGCAGGGGCAAAGGCAAGACAATCGACCGCTATCCGGGCTATATGTTCGAAAATCTCGCTCCCCGCTTTACAGGCAAAGTCATGGAACCTTTGCTGGTTACGCTGATTCCCGGCGAGCCCGAGGCAGCGCTCGTCACGCACGAGGGGCAGGAATTCAATCTCGTGCTCGAAGGGGTGGTCATACTGACGTATGACGGCAGGGAGTACTCGCTTGACGCGGGCGACGCCGTCTACTTCGACCCTACGCACCCTCACGGGCAGAAGGCTTCCGGCGAGGGCAAAGCGCGATTTTTGACGGTGATAACGGAGTGAGGTGCTGATGTCGTTGCTTGAAAAGTATTTGCCGCGTATGGAGTTCAGCTCATACGAGGATTTTATCGGGAACTATAAAGTCAACGTCCCGGAGGACTTCAACTTCGGGTTCGATATAATCGACGGCTGGGCCGGCGCGGAGCCTGATAAGCAGGCCTTGATCTGGTGCGACGATAACGGGGCTGAGCGGCGCTTCACCTTCGGCGATCTCAGCGCGCTATCAAACCGCGCCGCAGGATATTTCAAAAGCCTCGGAGTCGGCAAAGGCGACGTCGTCATGTGCGTCCTGCGCCGCAGGTACGAGTACTGGATCGTCGCCGCCGCCCTGTGCAAGCTCGGCGCGGTCATTATCCCGGCCGTGATGCAGCTCACCGCGAAGGACATCATCTACCGGCTCAACATGGCAAAGGTAAAGGTCGTCGTGTGCTATGACGACAGCGATGGCTTCATCGTTTCGCAGATGGAGCAGGCTCTGCCTGAGTGCCCTTCCGTCACGGCGCGTATCGTGACCCCGGGCGCGCGCGAGGGATGGCTGCCCTGGGAGAGCGCCCTCGGCGGATTTCCTGATACCTTCGAGCGCCCTTCCGGTGATTCGCGCATACTGGCCGACGACCCTATGCTCATATATTTCACTTCCGGCACTACCGGGCTGCCTAAGATGGCACTGCATAACTTCGCGCACCCCCTCGGGCACATAGTCACGGCGAAATACTGGCAGCAGGTGAGGGAGAATAAACCGCATATGTCCGTGTCGGACTCGGGCTGGGCGAAGTTTGGCTGGGGCAAGATGTACGGGCAGCTAATTTGCGGCGCACCGGTGTTCGCCTACGACATGGAGAAGTTCGTTCCCGCCAAACTTATGGAAAACATCGGGAAGTACCGGGTCGCGACGTTCTGCGCCCCGCCGACTATGTACAGGTTTATGCTGGCAGACGGCATGGATGGCTATGATTTCAGTTCCATAGAGCACTGCGGCAACGCGGGCGAGCCGCTCAGCCCGGAGGTGTTCAATAAAATAAAAGACGCCTGGGGCCTGGATATGCACGAGGGTTTCGGGCAGACTGAATCCACGGTGCTGATTGCTAATTTCGAGTGGTTCGCGCCAAGGCCGGGATCGATGGGCAAGCCATCGCCGCTCTATGACGTCGATATCGTCGATGAGGATGGCAACCCGTGCGAAGACGGCGAGGAGGGGCGCGTCATAGTGCGCAACACAAGCGCGGTAGGGCTCTTCAAGGGGTACCACCTCGATGAGAAGCTTACGGCGGAAGCGTTCGCAGGCGGCGTCTACGACACCGGTGACAGAGCCTGGCGAGATCCCGACGGCTACTACTACTTCGTCGGGCGCGGCGATGATATGATAAAATGTTCAGGCTACCGCATCGGCCCTTTCGAGGTCGAGAGCGTTCTTTGCGAGCATGACGCCGTGCTGGAGTGCGCGGTGACTGCTGCGCCGGATCCCAAACGCGGCCAGGTCGTCAAGGCTACGGTCGTCCTCAACAAGGGCTGGGCGCCTTCCGACGTTCTGGTGAAGGAGCTTCAGGATCATGTCAAGAGGTTGACTGCGCCGTATAAGTACCCGAGGATCGTCGAGTTCATCGACGAGCTTCCCAAGACGGTCGGGGGCAAGATTAAGCGGGCTCAGCTAAGGAACACAAGAGAACCGCCCCCCTGTGTTCCTTATTGAAAGACGTCCGGCAAGTATACTTTACAGCCTTCAAGGACGTGGACGGGTATCGTACCGGTATCGTCATAGGTTCTCGTATAGTACTCGCCGTCTTTCAGTATGTGGACGACGACCGTTTTGTTGTCCGGGTCGACTATCCAGTATTCTTTGACGCCGGACTGCAGATACTTATAATACTTGATTGTAATGTCATATTTTGAAGTCGAAGGCGACAATATCTCTATAACCAGATCGGGCGCGCCGACGCAGCCCTGTTTGTCCAGGATGGACTCGTCGCACACCACGACCAGATCCGGCTCAAGAACGGTGTCGGCGCCCTGGCCGACGGAAAGGCGCACGGTAAACGGTGCGTAGTAGACCTTGCAGGGCTTGCCCTTCAGAAAGTTATGCAGTTGAACGTACAGCTCACCTGATATCCCCTGGTGCACCCTCGCCGGCGAAGCCAGCAGATATATGACTCCGTCGATCAGTTCATACCTGGCGTCGTTGTCGTCGCGGCTGAGGTAATCATCGTAAGTATACTTCCTGACAGCTTCTTTTACTTCATTGCCTTCCATTTCCATACCTCCCGAAATATGCAATAGCGTGCGCAAGTATTCTCCACGCTGCTATATTATCACAGTTACCGCGAAACCGCAACGATGCCGGGAACACAGGGGGCATAACACAAGAGAACCGTCCCCCTGTGTTCTAAGGAGGAGTAATATTATGAATGTTCTGGTCACCGGCGGAGCCGGGTATATCGGCAGCACTATTGCCAGCGCTTTACTGGACGCCGGGCACACACCGATTGTGCTCGATAATCTTCTGACGGGCCGCGAGGAGTTCACAGAAGGCAGAATCTTCTACAAAGGCGACATCGCTGACCGTGGTTTGATAGAAGCGATATTTGAAAAGCACTCCCCGATATATTGCGCAATACACTGCGCAGCCATGGCTCTCGTGCCCGAGTCCGTGGCGAAGCCTTACGAGTACTACCGGGAGAATGTTGCTAAATCCGTGGAGTTGTTCAAGCTGCTGAGCGACCTTGGCTGCAGCAGGATGGTTTTCTCGTCTTCCGCTTCGCTCTACGACGACGTCGAGGGCTTCAAAGTCACGGAAGACTCGCCCCTGAAGGCGCGCAGCCCGTATGCCAGGACGAAACTGATGATGGAAATGGTTTTGCAGGATATGTGCGCAGCGTACGACATGCGCGCAATATCATTGCGCTACTTCAACCCTATCGGCGCCGATCCGAAGTTGCGTTCCGGCAATCCCGGCAAGAACTCCACTCTAGTGCTCGGCAAGCTGATTGCGGCGGCGACCGGGTCGGAAGACGGTTTTTGCATCACGGGTACGGACTGGCCGACCAGGGACGGGACCGGCATCCGCGACTACGTGCATGTC
Source organism: Oscillospiraceae bacterium (assembly GCA_009778485.1). Lineage (GTDB taxonomy): Bacteria > Bacillota > Clostridia > Oscillospirales > Oscillospiraceae > WRMH01. Next base: position 12,412 of record WRJQ01000039.1, on the reverse strand, counting down.
TGGGATCTTGCGCAGGCGCATATCTGCGCTGTGGAGAAGTTCGACTCAGTAATGGAGGATGCCGCAGTTTCAAGCGGTTATCTCGTAATCAACCTCGGCCTTGGAAACGGCGTCACTGTACGCGAGATCGTCGAGGCGTTCAAGAGCGTGCATACCGACCCGTTCATTGTCGAGGAGGGTCCTGCGCGGCCGGGAGATGTCGCGGGGGCATACGCTTCCAACGAGCGGGCGAAGAAGCTGTTGGGCTGGTCCGCGCAGTTGACTATCGAGGATGGCATCAGGGACGCGCTCAGATGGGATGCGCTAAAGGTTCTAAAGGACGGTTTGTAGTAGTCCGCTACCTAAAAAGTGGTTGAAACCAATAATTGGTCTCAACCACTTTATGTTAACTGTAACTGTTCAGGTACCCCGTCCAGGCGCTATAGCTACCTGTACTTTCCGTACTCCAACACCGTCTCGAACATGGCCTTGACATTCTCTATCGGAGCTTCGCCGAAGCTGTACCCGCCTTCGAAAATATACCCGCCGCCGGGAGCGCAGATGTCCAGCACGCGCTTGACCTCGTCGATGACCTGCTGTTTTGTGCCGTGCTCCACGATCCACACCGGGAACCCGCCCGCGATGCAAGCCATGTCGCCAAGCTTCTTTTTCGCCAGAGCCAGATCGACTTCCTCGAAGTGGTAGACAACCATGTTCGTGTCGACTTCCTTCAGATGGTCAAGCCGGGTAGTGTACGGCCCTTCAGTATAAACATAACACTTGAAGCCCGCTGCGGTGATTTCATTGATCATCATGCGCAGATGCTTCCAGTACAGATTCACATACTGCTCTTCGTTCATGAACCCGTCCATGCCTTTGTGGAGTATCAGGTGCCCCCACTTGCTCTCTTTGAGGTGCGCGTTGGCTTTCGCCATTGTGCGGATGTTGTCAATCATCCTTTCGATACGCTCGTCGATGAAGCGCTCGATGAGGTCCCGATGCTCGTACATATCCATCATGCTGTCCAGGGTGCCGCGGAAAAAGTCGCTGTACATGTCAAACGGGACTGCGCCGCCTATGCCCGCCCCGTACGACGGGAAGCCCATCTCTTCCATCTTGAGCATGCCTTCGGCGTGGATCTTCTGGATATCTTTGTTCATCCCGTCTATTTTCCAAAGCGTTTCGATGACGTTGCGCATCTCCGGCGAGGATAGTTGGGCGGCAAGCATGCTCACGTCGTAGCTCACGCCGAGCGCGGAGGTGTTCCAGTTAGCGAACGGATCCATGAGCCCGGTGACTTTCGGGAGGCCTTTGCGGAACAGCCAGCCTGTATAGTCCCTTTCAAAGTACGGCATCTCGTCTTCTTCGAGCACAGGGAACTCTATGAACTGGTGGTATGAATTATCCGGGACGCGCTTGTCGGGCGCGCCGGGCCATGCGCAGGCTTTCGGGTTCATCAGTTCCAGCATCGGGCCTTTGCCCGCGTTGGAGTAGAAACCCATTGCGGCGTCAGGCTTGAACTCTTCAAGATACTTGCAAGCGGTCTCCACGCCTATGCGGGCGTCGTAGGTGAGCTGCGCCATTGTGTGGCCGTAGTAGTCGATTGCGAACGGCGTCATGCCCGGCATAACGGGCACCCTGTCGGGTTCCTTGTTCGCCGCTGCGGTCATTACGCGTTTTACTCTCGCATCATACGCTGCCTTTGCATCGTTTGTCGGCATATCCTTTTCCTCCGATTAGTATTGCTGCCCGGGGGGAGGCTGCGTCGGGGGTTGCTGGTACCCCTGGGGCGGCATTTGCTGCTGGTAGCCCTGAGGCGGCTGCATTGGTTGCTGATACCCCTGAGGCGGCATTTGCTGCTGGTAGCCCTGAGGCGGCTGCATTGGTTGCTGATACCCCTGAGGCGGCATTTGCTGCTGATAACCTTGGGGCGGCATTTGCTGGTATTCCTGAGGAGGCGGCGCCTGCCACAGGCTGAAGATGTACCTCTCTACCGCCTGGACCCTGCCCTTCAGCAGGTTCTTGGGTATCGCCGCAAACGCGCCGCTGATGCCAATCTCCCCGACATAGACTCCGGGAAGTATCGGGTAGCGGAGAAAAGCCTCAAGGAAAATCGTGTTCGAACTGTACTGGATCGAGAAGAATTGCGGCGCGGTAAGTATGCCGACGCCCTTTTTCCACACCTTGAACCCTTTGTAGTTAACGAGGTTGAACCCTTCGTTAACCATAAATTGACCTATTGCTTCCGCGTAGTCCGTCGCGGCTCCCGGGGTCTGCATCGCGTTTTGATATCTCGCCATTTTTAAGCCTCCTATTTATGTGGTGTCTGTTCAGGTACCCCGTCCGGTGGGTGCCTGAACAGTTAACTTACTACTAAATCCGCAGCCTCCGCTTTTGCCGCGACTTTGCCTGCCCACAGCCGTTTCTTGTAGTATACCCAGCTTCCCAGGCTGCTCAGCCCCCAGCCCATCGGGATCGACCACGCCAGGGCTTCCGGCCCCATGCCCGCGAAGTTTACCAGCGCATGCGCGGCAAGAGCCCTAACCCCAAGGCTGATTATCGGGAACACCATGGCTATCACGGCGTCGCCCGCGCCCCGGAAGAATCCGTTAAAGCTGAACAGGAATGCAAAGAGGAAATAGAATATCACCATGATGCTCAGGTACGACCCGCCAATTTGGAGTATTTCCGGCGTGCTCGCGTCGCCGCTGTTGAGGAACAGGGATATTAGCCCCCTGCTGAACGCCATCATCAGGGCTGACATGAATACCGATATTACAAGCATGAAGAGCAAGGTTGTCCTGAACCCCTTTTTCGCCCGCTCCTCGAGGCCTGCGCCCATGTTCTGCCCGACAAAGGTAGACAGCGCCATCGCCAGGTTCCCGACGGGCATTATTGCAAGCTGGTCTATCCTCGTGGCGGCCGTGATACCCGCCATAGCTATCGGCCCGAAGGAGTTGATGAGCCTCGTAATCGTCATGTTCGCTATCGAGACGATGGACTGCTGGAACGCGGCGGGCGCGCCGTATTTAATAATCGCCTTGAGCAGGCCTTTGTCGTACTGCAGTTTCCTGACTTGCAGGACGGGCACTTTGCGGTATACATACAGGACGCACAGCAGCGCAGCCGCCATCTGCGAAAGTATCGTCGCTATGGCGGCGCCCTTGACTCCCATGTCGAATACGGCCACAAAGAGGACGTCCAGGCCTGTGTTGAGTATCGTGGAGAATATGAGGAAGTACAGCGGCGTCCGTGAGTTGCCCAGCGCGCGCAGATAGGCTGTGTACATATTGTAGAAGACGGGGAATATCATGCCGCCCATCAGGAGTCTCATGTACACTACGGCGTCGTCGAATATCTCGTCGCCGGCTTTGAGCAGCCTGAGCAGCGCCGGCGCGGCGGCTATGCTTATTATCGGCACGACGACGGCAAGCCCGGTTAAGAAAATGATGCTTACCGAGACCGTCCTTTTGAGCCTTTCAAACTGTTTAGCGCCGAAGAACTGCGAAATGAGTACGGCGGAGCCTGAGGTCAGGCCAATGAGCGCGGAGATGACGAACATGAGTATGCTCATCGATACGCCTACCGCTGCCAGCGCGTCGCCGCTCACGAAGTTGCCGACCACCATTGCGTCGACCAGGCTGTACAGTTGCTGGAACACATTGCCGATCAGCATCGGCAATGAAAACATCAGTATCTGCTTTGATATTTTTCCTTCGGTAAAATCCTGCAAGTCTACCTCTCCGTCTGCTTACTTCCGGCGCGGTTCTTCTCATAAATCGCCCACAGGCCCCGCAGTATGAGGTATGGGTCATGGGCGATTTCGCGCCTGCAGTGGCGATATATGGGCTCCGCGATGCCTCCGGTGGCTACGATTGTCGCGGGCTCGCCCAGTTCTTCCTCGAAGCGCTGTATCATGCCGTCTACCATTGCGGCTGCGCCGTATGTCGCGCCGCTCTTCATGCAGTCGACTGTATTTGTCGATATGCAGGCTCGAGGCGCGTCTATCGGGACAAGCGGTAAGAGCGAGGCTCCGGCGGATAGCGCGTTCATTGAGAGCGAGACGCCGGGCATGATCGCGCCCCCTATGAATGCTCCGTTTTTGTTGATGACAAACATTTTTGTTGCTGTCCCAAGGTCGACGATTATCAGTGGCGGCGCGTACGCGGCAAGCGCTCCAACTGCTGCGGACACCATGTCCGCCGCGAGCGTCCCGGGGTCGTCGATGAGTATGTTGAGGCCGGTTTTGATTCCCGCGCCGACAATGACGGAGTCTACTCCTGTGAGCATTTTGATTGCTCTGCTGAATACGCTCGTCAGCGGCGGCACTACGCAGGAGATGACAGAGCCTGTGATGCCTGTTGTCGGCACGTCGTGGAATTTGAGTACGCCGCTGATTTCCACGGCGTACTCATCTTCTGTTTTCGAGCTGTCGGATGCCATTCTGAAGACGTTGAGTATTTCGCCGTTTTCCATGCATCCGATTACTATATGGGTGTTGCCTATGTCGAGGCCGAGTATCATATTTATTCTCCTATTTTCGTATGTCCGTATTGATTATACACTATCCGTAAGAAAAGGCAAGAGGCAAGCGGGCTAGAAGCCTCGGACAAGGCTGCTAAGGTGTAACTATTCAGTGCCTCGGTGAGGTCGTTGCTAAGGGGGGCATGGATGCCGGAGCGCGCGAGTATGCGCATGGATGCGCATTCGAGCGAAAGGAACGTGACGTAACGGCCGAACTAAGGTGGCACTGAATAGTAACCCTACGGCTCATTGAGCAGGCGTTTGGTGTACTCGTGCTGCGGGTCGTTGAATATGCTCTCGACTTCGCCTTCCTCGACGATCCGCCCGTCTTTCATCACGAGCACCCTGTCGCATATCTGGTATACGACGTTTATATCGTGCGATATGAATAGGTAACTCAGCATGAACTCATGCTTGAGTTCAAGAAGCAGGTCGAGTATCTGAGACTGAATCGTCACGTCCAGCGAGGAAACGGGCTCGTCAGCAATAATTAGCCGGGGCCTCCTGATAAGGCTTGCTGCTATGCTCACCCTCTGGCGCTGGCCGCCGGATAGCTCCCTTGGTTTCCTCGCGGCATACTCGTTTCCGAGCCCAACTCTGTCGAGGATTTCCAGCACGAGGCGGCGTCTTTCAGCCGGGGCAATGACCCCTTCGACGCGCAGCGGCTCCTCAATAATCCACCCTACCGTCTTGACGGGGTTGAGGGAGCTGTAGGAATCCTGGAAAATCATCTGGGGCCGGCCTCCATCGTAGGCGACTTCGCCCCCCGTATCAACGATTACGCCGGTTATCACCTTGGCAAGCGTAGACTTACCGCAGCCGGACTCTCCGACAAGCCCGACTACCTCTCCGTGCGCGATGGAAAAGCTCACGTCGTCCAGCGCCTGCGTCCTCGTTTTGTTTCCGAAGACGCCGGTCCCCCTGTACCACGCGCACAGGTTCTTTACCTCTAAAACCGACTCTGCCATGGATATCTACCTACTCCGTTTTTCGCGGGTCGGGATCGCCGCTATAAGCCTTTTCGTATACTCATGCTGTGGATTAGTGAATACATCTTCCGTATTGCCTTGCTCAACTATCTTTCCCGCGTGCATCACCGCGACCCGCGTGCATAACTTCCTTATCACCGATAAGTCATGCGAGATGAACAGTATGCCCACGCCGCGGTTCTCGTTTAGCCGCTTCAGCAGCTTTATTATCTGCCCCTGCACCGTGACGTCCAGCGCGGTCGTCGGCTCGTCGGCGATGAGCAGCTTGGGGTCTGTTATGAAGGCTGAGGCAATCATCGCGCGTTGCCGCTGTCCGCCGGAGAGCTGGTGCGGGTATTTCGCGTATGTCAGCTCCGGTTCCGGCAGTTCCACCAGTTCCATGACTTCAAGGGCTTTCTCTCTCCTGCGCTGCGCACAAAGCCCTGTATGCAGCTTCAGCGCTTCTTCAATCTGCTTCCCTATTCTCATGAGGGGGTTGAGCGACGTCATCGGCTCCTGGAAGATCATGCCGATGTCCTTGCCCTGCAGGCTGCGCAGTTCCTTTGGCTTGCGTTTAAGCAGGTCTGCCCCTTCGAAGAGTATCTCGCCGGTCACTTCCGTGCGACTGCGGGGAATAAGCCCCGCAACCGTGAGCGCAAGCATGGTTTTCCCGGAACCTGACTCGCCGACCAGCCCCAGGCGTTCTCCCGCGTTCATTCTCAGGCTTGCGCCATCCACGGCTTCTCCGCCCCAGTCATCGGTAAATGATACCTTCAGATCCTTGATTTCAAGCATTATCCCGCGCTCCTATTCCTTCCCCAAGCAGGCTGAAGCCTAAAATGAGCAGGACTATCGCGATCCCGGCAGAGAGCGCGTACCATGGCGCTGAAAAAAGGTAAGACTGCGATTCGGACAGCATCCTGCCAAGGCTTGCGTCCGGGGGCTGGACTCCCAGCCCGAGATAGCTCATGCTCGCTTCCGCCAGCACTGCGTTATTAAAGCCAATGGCGATAGCCCGCAGGATTACCGGAGCAGCGTTCGGGAGTATGTGCACGAACATGATCCGCATGTTCCCCGTGCCTATGATCCTGGCGCTGTGCACATAGTCCAGTTCTCTGCAGCGCACATATTCGCCGCGGACGACGCGGGCAAAGCTGGGGATAAACATTATCCCCAGCGCGATTATAATATTATTCCTGCCGGGGCCTATCAGGCTGATGAGTACGAGCGCGAGCAGGATGCTCGGAAATGCGAGGATGATGTCTCCCGCGCGCATAAAGAGTTCGTCGACCCAGCCTCCGAAGTACCCTGTCAGCCCGCCAATCAGCATGCCGGCCAGAGCTCCGATTGCGACGGTCGCCGCGGCGACGTACAGAGTCGACCCCGCGCCTATTATCACCCTGCTCAGTATGTCGCGCCCGAAGTTGTCAGTTCCCAGCAGATACTGCGCGGACGGGGCGCTCAGGCTGTTGCCCGCGTTTATCTTGTTCGGGTCATGCGGAGTACGTATCAGGCCCGAGAGAATGAGCGAGAGCATCACGGCCGTGATGGCGGCGCCGAGTATTAAGTTGTAATTTCTCTTTCCCTGCATACGTCAGCCCAACCTTATCCTCGGGTCGATGTACTGATACGCCAGATCGGCCAAGAAGTTGACGACTACCACCAGCGAAGCGATAAAAACCACTATAGCCTGCACGACGGGGTAGTCCCTGTTAGATATCGACAGCAGAAGCAGCCGGCCTGTTCCAGGAATGGCGAAAACCTGCTCGATAATAATGCTGCCGGCGACGATGTCAGCAAGCGTCATCGCGAGGAATGTGACGACCGGGAGGATCGCGTTGCGCGCGACGTGCCTGATCAGCACATAGAAGCGGCTCCCTCCCCGGCTGTACGCGGTGCGGACGTAGTCGCCTTGCAACTCGCCCTGTATACTGCCCCGCAGCAGCTTTACGACCATCGCGCTCCTCGGCAGCGCGATAGCCAGCGCCGGGAAAAGCAGATAAAGCAAAAAGCCCCCGGCGCCGCTCGAGTAGGAGACGAATGCTCCGGGCGTGAACAGGCGCAGCACGAGGCCAAAGATATACGTCAGTATTATGCCTGCAAAGAATGGCGGTATCGACATGATAATCTGGTTGACCGCGCCCGCAAGCGTCGCCAGCGCGCGCCGGGCGGCTGCGCCCTTGCCTTTCGAGCGGATGTCAGATAAACGCGCGAGTAGGAAGCCCGCCGGAATCGATATCAAGACGACAAGCGCGAACGCCATAGCCGAGAGGGTAGACGTCGTGATAACCTTGTCGCCAAGAAGCTGCGATACCGGCGTGCTGTAGCTGTACGACAATCCGAAATCACCGGTCACGAACCCGCTGAGCCATTCAAAGTACCTGACCATCACGGAGCGATCAAGGCCGAGCAGTTCACGGAGCTGCGCGATGCGCTCGGGCGTCGCCTCGACTCCGAGCATCTTGGTCACCGGGTCTCCGGGTATTAGCTGGAAGGCTATGAATGACAAGGCGGAGATTATAAACAGGGTGACGACGAGCACGACCAGCCGCTTTAGGATGTATCTCATATTGGGATGACACCTCTGAGGTGCGGGGAGTATGCCGCCCTCACGGGCGACAAACCCCCACAACCAAATATTACAGTCAGTCTGTGAAGTGCAACTTGGAAATGTCCAGGATGAACATTGGGTACGGCTCGTAGCCGGCGACGTCTTTGCTGATCGCGATAACATCGCATAGGTCTTGAATATACAGGTTCGCCGCTCGTTCTGTGAGGATGGCTTCAAGGCGTTTATACAGCCTGACCTGCTCCGCGTCGTCCGTGGATGCAATCGCAGCCGCGAACACCTCGTCATACTCCGCGTCCGAGAAGTTGGTAAAGTTGCGGCCGTTCGTGCTCTCGAAACGCTCCAGCATGGCGCGCGCAGTCATTGCCGACGCGTCGACGCCGACGACCGTCGCCTGGAACTCGCGGCCGGTATAGATATCAGAAATCCATGTGCCCCACTCGACAAGCTTAATTGTCGCGGTCACGCCGACTTCGCGCAGTTGCTCGACCACCACCGTAGCTGTGTCGATGTGCGGGGAGTGGTTAGAGGGCACGGCGATTTCCAGCTCGAACCCGCCCGCGAAGCCGGCTTCCGCCAGAAGCTGCCGCGCAAGTTCCGGGTCATAAGCGTAGTAATCCGCGAGTTCAGGCGAAAAATACTTAGTAAACGCGGGGTACATGCTGCTGCCGACCGGGACTCCCAGACCCCCCGACAGGACGTCCATTATCTCCCCCCTGTCGATTGCGTGGGAGAGCGCGCGGCGTACTGTCTCATTATCGAGCGGCGCGACGGCGTTGTTGAGGTACACAGCTTGAACAAGGTTCATAGTGCCGACAACGAAGTTATAGTCAAAGCCGACCAGTTCGTTCATCTGCGTCGCGGTGAGGTGGGCGCAAAAGTCGAGCGTCCCGCTGCGCAGAGCCATCATAAGAGCTTCAGCGTTATCAAGGATCCGGTATGTCACGCGCCCGATGTCCGTCGCGCCGCCCCAGTAATCGTCGAATCTTTCGAGGATGATGTTCTCCTGAGGGGAACGCGAAACGTATCTGTACGGCCCCGTGCCGACGGGCTGCGTCTCCTGCGAGTCGTATCCTTTCGGGATTATCGCGGCGGTTAGATATGCCAGAAACTCAATATTCGCCTCGCCGATAACGATGACGACGGTGCCGTCATCCGGCGAGGCGACTGATTCTACTATTGAAAACGCCGATATTAGCGGGGTTCCTGTGTCAAGCCCTGCGACGCGCGATATGGAGTACACGACGTCGTCCGTTGTGACGGGGTCGCCGTTATGGAAGCTGACTCCGCTGCGCAGCTTGAATGTGAACTTGTCCCCTGTTTCGGATACCGAGTACGACGCTGCGACGGCCGGCGCGAGCTTGCCATCGGGCGTCGGCTTGACGAGCCCTTCGAAAACGTTGAACAATACCGACCGAGACTCAGCGGAGGTCATCAGGTGCGGGTCGAGGCTGTCGTCTATGTCTTGCGCTATGCCGATGAAAATTTCTTCGCGGCGAGGCTCACCCTCAGGGCTTTCGCTTGTTTTGCCTGCCTGCAGTTCACTTTTTCCGCACCCTGCTGCCATAACGAGCAGTAGCGCCAGCGCCAGTGATACCGCGGCGGCCTTATTAAGTTTTCGCATTGGTTTTGATTCTCCTGTTAATTCAGATTTCGCCGCTTCGCGCCCCGGTCATAGTCCGGGTGCACTAGCTGCTTAGGCAGTTCGACCCGCCTCACCTACTCATTATACATCGTTTGCGGTTTTTTACAAGAAATATTTCACAGGGTTCGTATGCCTTTCGGATACTCTGACGTTCGCGTCGGCGAACTCCGCTTGCAGACGCTCCGCGAGCGGCGCGATAACCAGGTTTTCTGTGTTGAAATGGCCCGCGTCGATGAGGTTTATCCCCCGCTCCCTGGCTTCGAGGAATAAGTCATATTTTATATCTGCCGTGACGAATGTGTCGCAGCCGGCCGCGATTGCGCACTCTAACTCCGAGCCTCCCGATCCGCCGACGACCGCTACCCTGAAGACGTCACGCCCTGCGTCGTGGTAGCGCAGGCCATCCGCTCTCAGCGCGCCTTTAAGCACGGCCATGTAGTCGCTCATAAGCAGCGGGCTCATAAGGCTGCCGACCCTGCCGTAGGAGAATGCTTCGCCGCTGCTTGTGGTTCCGCCTGCCGTGAGCGGCTCTGCCGCCTCTCCGCCGCGCGCAATGCCGGCAGCGACTGCCAACGCGTCGTTTACTCCGCCGAGCGCTGCGTCGAGGTTCGTGTGCATGCAGATGGCCGCGATGCCCGCCGATAGCATGTCTACTATGATTGCGCCTGTCGTGCCTTCATCTGTGACTTTGTTGAGGGAGAAGAAGACAGGGTGGTGCGAGACGATGAGCCCAGCTCGTTTATCGACCGCTTCGGCGACGACGTCGCTCGTTATATCGAGGCTTACGAGTATGCGGGTCGCGTCGCCGTCTTTCCTTCCTACGAGGAAGCCGACATTGTCGAAGTCCATTTTCATCTCGACCGGGGCGATTGAGTCAAGGTACTTCATCACTTCATTAACTCTTGGCATGTTATAGTCCATTCCTTTCGTTTTCCTTCAGCATACCTCTATCACGACGTAATGCCTGCTGCGGTCTGACGTCAGTTTCGCAGTTTTTATCGTATATCCGCTTGCGCGGAGCTGCGCGCACAGCAGAGCGGTTTTCGTTTGCGGCTGCAGCACGAGCTTGAGTTTCCGTTCTTTCAGCCAGGGTGCTTCTGCGATAATGCCTGCGATAGTTTCTCCTCCGAGGCCGGCTATCACTACTGTGTCGATATTGCGTTCTTCGAGGCCGTCGAGCCCGGGTGTTTCTATGAGCGTTATCATGTCCGCGACGCCGTACTTCCCTGCGTTTTTCCGCGCGGAGTCGAGCGAGCCTTTGCTGATGTCCGTTGCGATTATTTCGCTCGCCGGCCCGTTCAGGGCCAGGTGGATCGGCAGCAGGCCGTGGTCTGTCCCTATGTCGGCGACGGCTGCTCCGTTGTCAATGCAGGCTGCCACAGCGGCCAGCCTTTTCGGCAGTCTGATTGTCGTATCCTCCTTTTGAACTGTCTGCAGCCTAATCTGCCATGTGGCGCGTCCCGCGCCACGGCTATAATCACGTATAATGGCTGTCTGCAGCCATTATACCTTGTGCGCAGCGAAGCATCAATAGCTATATGGATGCAGTTGTGCTATACTGTCACGACATGGTTCGCCTGACAAAGGAGGCCTTTATGCAGCATTTACATATTTACTCAAAGCAAACGCCGGAACTGATAGAGCGCCTTGCCCGGACTCCCGCAATGCTAAGGCTTGCGGACGTCGGCATGCATTGCGGCTGCGAGTATTCGGGTAACCCGCTCTACGCGCAAGCTGCCGAGCCCTACTCAAGGCTGTCCCACAGCATCGGCGTTGCCGGAATCGTTTGGGATTTCACCGGGGACATACATCAGGCGGTCGCCGGATTGTTGCACGATATATCGACGCCTGTGTTCGCCCACACGATAGACTTTATGAACGGGGATCATATTGCGCAGGAGTCGACCGAAGCAAGCACAGCAGCTTTCATTGAAAGTTCTAAGGAAATCATATCCCTGCTGCGTGAGCGCTCGATCCGCGTCGAGGACGTCTGCGACTACCACAGGTACCCGGTCGCCGACAACGATACTCCGATGCTCTCCGCAGACAGGCTTGAGTATACGATTGGCAACGCTTGCTCGATCTACCACGAGCCGATCGGCCTGCTAAGAGAGATTTACGACGACCTTACCGTAGCTACTAATGAGTCCGGCACAGAGGAACTGTGCTTCAGATCGCTCGAACACGCGCTGAGATTCGCGAGGATCGCTTTGCGCAACTCCCGATTCTACGTTACGGATGAGGACCGCTACAATATGCAGTTTCTGGCTGAGATAATACGCTCGGCTTTGGACGCCGGTGTTATCGAGCCCGGAGACTTGCATACGACCGAGCGCGAAGTGATTGGCAAATTGAAGCGCGACGCCGGAACCTGTAAAGCGTGGGAAGAGTACTGCGCAATCAGCGAGGTTTCGTCATCCGCTGAGATGCCGGAAGGGCGCCGGGCGTATAAGGTTTTCGCGAAGAAGAGGTATATCGATCCGCTTGTTACGACTGCGGGGGGTTCTATCAGAGTATCACAGGCCGATGATGCGATGCGCGGGGAGATTGAATTTTTCCTCGCTACGGACTTCGACAAGTGGGTTTACTAAGGAGTTGTTGATGAATAATTTGCACATCTCGCCTTGTATTTTTGCCATCATACTTCGTTGTCAAAACTTGCAAGGCTCCAAGCATTACTGCGTTTTGACGCCTCGTCTGCTGGCAAAAATACTGTGGCAATTTTGT
>WRJQ01000038.1 GCA_009778485.1 Oscillospiraceae bacterium | reverse complement strand
TTCGAAGAGGACCTGCGGTGGAACGAGCGAGCGTTACAGCTTGCTGTAATGCGAGTCTTAGTGTAATCCGCAGCGACGAGGTTGCGCTTACGAAATGAAATATAGCGCCTGGACGGGGTACCTGAACAGATACCTCAACTACTAACTATTAACTACTAACTACTAACTATTCCTGACCATAGGGTTGCTCCCCGGCGACGCCGAAACCGCTGAAGGAACGTCGCCCATGCTCCGGACAAGCGGGCTGGCTGCTACGCCGCTATATGCCCTGAGAGCCGCGGTAATCACGGCGATCAGCTCATCACCTGCGGGGTTGGCGTCCTTTCTTTGCCTGTTCGTAAAGAAAGTCTCAGCCACCTGAGGGAAGAGGGCATAGCTGAGCACGTCCTCCTCGCAGCGCGCGAGTTCGCCGATTTCCTCGGTCAACCTGTCGATTTCCGGTTGGAGCAGGTCAGCCGGCCTGCATTCTATGACTTCGTCGTCGCCTATGCAAAGCTTCTGGACGGCGGCGTCCACAGGGCCCGGCAACTGGCCGTACTCCCCGCGCATGAGGCCTTTCGACTCTTTGGTAACCATCTTGTAGCGCTCGCCGCCAAGGATGTTCATGACAGCTTGAGTACCGACTATCTGACTCGTCGGGGTAACGAGCGGAGGGTAGCCGAACTCCTTGCGTACCTTCGGTATTTCGGCCATGACGTCGTAGTACCGGTCCTCGGCTTTCGCGTCTTTGAGCTGGGATATGAGGTTGGACAGCATGCCGCCCGGCACTTGGTATATCAGTGTGTTTGTATCGACCTGGAGGACTTTGGGATCCCTGAAACCTTCCTCAGACAACCTGTCCGCAACGACCCGGAAGTGCTTTGCGGCTTCGCTGAGTATTTCGAGATCGAGCCCGGTGTCGCGCTCGTGCCCCGAAAGGGTGGCCACCAGCGACTCGGTAGCCGGCTGCGCAGTCCCGTTGCCAAGCGGGGAGAGGGCGCAGTCGACGATATCAACCCCGGCCAGGGTAGCCATCAGGTAGACCATGTCTCCGGTGCCTGTTGTGTTGTGGGTGTGGAGGTGGATTGGCGTCTTGACGCGTTCCTTCAGTTTTGAGACCAGGCTGTGCGCTGCCATAGGCAGGAGCAAGTTGGCCATATCTTTGATGCAGATTACATCCGCGCCCATGTCTTCGAGCTTCATGGCAAGGTCGATGAAATACTGCTCGTCATGCACCGGGCTGATGGTATAGGACATCGCGGGCTCGCACACCCCGCCGTACTCCTTGACGCATTTCATTGCCTGCATGAGGTTGCGGGTGTCGTTCAGGGCGTCGAAAATACGCACGACGTCGATGCCGTTCTCGATAGATTTTTTGCAGAATCTGTCCACAACGTCGTCGGAGTAGTTCCTGTAACCGAGAATGTTTTGCCCGCGCAGCAGCATCTGAAGCCTGGTGTTCGGGAGGGCTTTTCTCAGCGTGCGCAGCCTCTCCCACGGGTCTTCGTCGAGAAAGCGCATACAAGTGTCGAACGTCGCGCCGCCCCAGCACTCCAGCGACCAGAAACCGATCTTGTCCAGAGTCTCGCAGGCGGGGAGCATATCTTCAGTACGCATTCTCGTGGCGGCCTGGGATTGGTGGGCGTCACGCAGTATTGTATCGGTGATGTTTAGCTTTTTGCCGTCTACAAACGGAGTATTAGCCATATGTGTAAATCCCCCTACCTCATAATAATCAATTGAGATAATTCCACTCGCGAATTACCCGGGGCGTCAGCATCTGATGAAACGCGCAAATCGCGGTCGGGTTCTGGTAAGCGGCGCCTATGAACGCGCAAATATAGCGGCGCAGCTCGTCAAGCTTGACGATTTCGTCGACAAGACCTTGCTTCGCGCACGCGCCCGGGCGCGAGTTATCAGTATAGCTCTGGATGAGGGCGTTCATTTTGTCTATGACCGGCTGAATGTCGTTGCCCGCGTCCTGCTCTTTTACAAGGCGGCGCGCGTACATCGCAGCCGCGGCGGTTTCGCCGTGCATGACATAGATCTCTGTCGCTGCGGTCCCGAGGCTGAAGACGTTCGTGTCATTGCCCTGAGGCCCGCCCATGACGTAGTGCGCGGCTGCCGTGCCTTTCCTGAGCGTTATTTCCATCTGCGGCACCTTGGCGTTTTGCACGCTGAAAATCAGGGACTGGCCCAGGCCGAGCAGCTCGGCGCGTTCAGCGTAGTCGTCGACGTCGATGCCGGATGTATCCTGGAACCAGACGATCGGCAAGCGGTCTCTCGCGCATAGAGTGACCAGTTCGTTCATCTTAACAAGCCCCTGCCTGTACAGCTTGCCGCCGGCGCCGACGCTGCCTTCTTCCCGGTACTCCGGGTAGCCCGGGATCATCCCCTGGAAGTTTGATATTACGCCGCACAGAAGGCCGTTGACTTTCGCCAGGCCGCATACGATCTCGGGCCCGTAGCCGGCCTTGTACTCCATGAACTCGCTGTTATCGAACAGGCAGGCCAGTATCTTGCGGATGTCGTAGGCCCTGCGTTGGTTGAAGGGCAGGTAAGAGTAGAGATCCCCCGCCGGGTACTTCGGCTCCATAGGGTCGGCAACGCGGAAGAAGTTCTCATTATACGCCGGAACGGCGTCCATGTATTTTTTGATGGCCTCGAGCACGCCTTCTTCTCCCGTGTAGACTTCGCGGAAGAAGCCGGTTTCGTTAAAATGAACCGAAACAGCCCCGGGCGGGTCTTCTTCCTTGGCGTTCCTCGTGGCGTCAATAAGCGCTTGAGCAGCCTCGTCGTCGACGTAGCCTTTCGGGTTCATGCCTCCGACTATGCCGGCTCCGCCGACGGCCATGTTCGCTTTTTCGTGGGCGAGCAGTATGGTGGGGCTAATCGCGTGGTAGCCGCCGCCGGCAGGGTTCGTGCCGTATATCCCGACGATAACGGGAATACCGAGCTGCATCAGTTCGGAATGCCTGTAGAACGGCGTACCGCCTGTCACGCGCCCGGCGTAGACTTTTTCTTGTTCGTCCAGCTTAACTCCGCTGCAGTTGAGCACGTACACCAGCGGAATGTGCAGTTGCTTCGCCATGTCGGTAGCGCGCGTCAGTTTGACGGCTTGGCCGCCAACCCAGGCACCGGCGAGCTTTTTGTTGTCGGATGCGATTATTACAGCCCACTTGTCCCTGATCTTCCCGAGACCGGTAATAACGCCGGTGCTGCCATCGGCATTGCCGGCGGTGTTCAAAAGACTGTTCAGCGGACACCAGGTACCGGCGTCAAGCAGCAGGTCGAGGCGCTGCAGCGCAGTCATCTGCCCGCTCTTGTTCAGCGATTCGTCACTGCGGCCGGACGAAAGGACGCCGTCAATCTCGCTGATGATATCATCCTCGACCTTTCTTAGCTCCGCAGCGTTATCGGCGTTTTCCGAACCGAGCGAGCCGCCGATCTCATCCATGTTCTGAAAATAGGTCGGCATTGAGTAGCCATAATTACTCATATTTTTCCTCCTAATAAATATATATCCAAACACAACACACATCGCGCAGCAAGTCCGGAGGTTTACTGTGCGACATTACGTTTGACGACGATTATACCGTATACGCAAGGGAATGTACATACCTTGAATCAAAAAAACTAACTAAGATTTTGTTGTTTTACTTGCAAATATAAGTGGATAAGTTGTATTATAGGTAGAAACAATGAAAACTATTGAGCTATGGAGGGATTTGCCTTGGCAATGACAAGTAACAAGATGGTTCTCAACTTCGTTGAAGACATGAAAGCAATGGCCTGCCCGGACAGCGTTATTTGGATAGACGGAGGGGAAGAGCAGCTGGATGCGCTCAGAGCCGAGGCCTGCACAACCGGCGAAATACTCCGCCTGAATGATGCGCAACTACCCGGTTGCTACTACCATCGCTCTGCTGTCGACGATGTCGCGCGCGTTGAGGACCGGACTTATATTTGCTGCAAGCATAAGGAAGATGCCGGCCCGACCAACAACTGGATGGCTCCGGCGGAAGCGTACAAAATGGCGGGGGATATATTCAAGGGAGCTATGAGCGGGCGAACTATGTACGTGATTCCGTTCTCCATGGGCGCGATAGGCTCGCCGTTTGCGAAAGTGGGGATCGAAATCACGGATTCGATATACGTCGTGCTCAGCATGGCTATTATGACCAGGGTCGGCGCGGATGTGCTGGGCATGCTGGGGGATTCGAACGATTTCGTCCGGGGTATGCACTCAAAGTGCCAACTCGATAAAGAAAAGCGCTACATACTGCATTTCCCGGAGGACAACGCTATTTGGAGCTGCAACTCCGGCTACGGAGGGAACGTGCTGCTCGGCAAAAAGTGTTTCGCGCTGCGAATCGCTTCATACCAGGGCAGGAACGAGAACTGGATGGCGGAACACATGCTCATTTTGGGCATAGAGAACCCAAAGGGCGAGACTAAGTACGTGGCGGCCGCGTTCCCGTCCGCGTGCGGCAAGACGAACCTTGCTATGCTGATACCGCCGGAAGGCTACAGGAAGCAGGGGTACAAGGTCTGGACCCTGGGCGACGATATAGCGTGGATCCGAATGGGGGAGGACGGCGGCTTGTGGGCCGTGAACCCCGAAGCGGGATTCTTCGGCGTCGCTCCCGGGACTAACAGGAACTCGAATCCGAATGCTCTCGAGACGACTACGAGCGGCACGATTTTTACGAACGTCGTGCTAAAAAAGGACAAGACAGTATGGTGGGAGGGAATGGATAAAAATCCACCTGAGGGCGCCTTGGACTGGAAGGGTAATCCATGGGATCCGGCCTCCGGCGAGACCGGCGCCAATCCGAACTCCCGCTTTACAGCGCCGGCGCGCAACTGCCCGTGCATAGCCCCGAACTGGGAGGACCCAGTCGGAGTGCCGCTGTCGGCAATAATATTTGGCGGGCGCAGAGCCAGGACGGCGCCGCTGGTGTATCAATCCCGCGATTGGCAGCACGGCGTATTTGTCGGGGCTATCATGGCTTCCGAGACTACCGCCGCGGCTGCCGGAGCAGTCGGGGTAGTCCGGCGCGACCCGATGGCTATGCTTCCGTTTTGCGGCTACAATATGGGAGATTATTGGCAGCAC
Source organism: Oscillospiraceae bacterium (assembly GCA_009778485.1). Lineage (GTDB taxonomy): Bacteria > Bacillota > Clostridia > Oscillospirales > Oscillospiraceae > WRMH01. Next base: position 12,707 of record WRJQ01000038.1, on the reverse strand, counting down.
TGGTTGAATATGGGGGAGAAGATCACAAAACAACCGAAGATTTTCAACGTCAACTGGTTCCGCCTGGATGAAGAGGGCCATTTCATTTGGCCCGGTTTCGGGGATAACTTCCGTGTGCTTGACTGGATTATCAGGCGCTGCGACGGAGCCGCGGACGCGAAGGAGACGCCGATTGGCTTCGTGCCGCTCCCCGAAGATATAGACATTTCCGGCATCGACTACATGATCAGCCCCGGCAGGGCGTTTGACGGGGAAGCGCTTAAGGATATTCTCTCAGTCGACAAGTCACTGTGGCTGGAAGACGTTGCGTCGATCAAAGAGTTCTTCGCCGGCTTCGGCGATAAACTGCCGCCCGAAATCGCGGGCGAACTGGCCGAACTTGAAAAGAAGCTTTCTGTTTAATGGGGGTAACATGGCACAATCGTAGGAAGAACGGATTAAAGGATTAAAGGAGAGTCAGTTGTGAAGATTAAAAGTTTAGGTTTGAAAATCTCGCTCATAGTAGCTTTGATGTTTGCCGTGGTAATCGGAGTTACGATTTACGTCGTCGTCGTGCGCAGCGACGCGCTTGTCTCCGATCTGACTGCGAAAGAAGCTCTGTCGGCAAACCAGGCATTTGTAAGCCAGATCGAGTCGCTTGAGACCGAAGCCATGAACTTCGCGAACTTCATCGCCACCGAGATCGATGTGATAAACTGCTTGCTGAACGGTGACAACGCCGCGCTGAAGCTCAGGGTCGACAACATGGAATTCGACCTGGACTACGTCATGGTCTGCGACCCAAACGGAATTGTGCTCGCGCGCGCGGGTGACAGTACGGTCGGAGACAGTATTCTGGATCTCGTCGTTGTGCGCACAGCCCTGCAAACAGGCAGCGGGGCTTGTTCGGTCGAGCACTACGGCGCGATGGGCCTGGTGACGCTCGGAAGCGCTGCCATCAGAGATCTGGATGGAAGGGTCGTCGGCGCGGTTGTTGGCTGTCACGACCTGAGCAACACGAAATATGTCGACGTCGCAAAAGAGTACAGCAGATGCGAAGCGACGCTTTTTGACGGGGACACCAGGATAAACTCCACCTTGAGGGATGAGACCGGCAACAGGGTCATAGGCACTAAGGCGAATCCGGACGTTGTGGATATTGTTATCAACCAAAGGCAGATTTATGAGACGCACATAGAGCTCTTTGGGAACCAGTACGCCGCGACATACGCGCCGCTTATTACGGACAACAAGGCAATCGGGATGCTTTTCACGGGCGTGAACATTGACGATACGCTCAATGACAGGCAGGCGATGATAAGGATAGTTCTCATTGTCGCTATCGCGCTTGGCATTGCGGGAGTGATCCTGGTGTTCCTGTTCAATCTGTTTGCCGTCACGAGGCCGCTGAAGAAGATCGGAACATATGCGGATAAGATCAAAAACGGCGAGTTGGGGCTTTCGACTTCAACAGTATCAGGGGTGGATGTGCGCTCTTCCGATGAGGTTGGGATGCTGGCGCGCGCGCTGGAGCATGCGTACAGCCAACTGCGGGGGTACATAGGCGAGATAAAGGACAGGATGGAGGGTTTATCGGACGGCGACCTCGTAACTGTTTGCGATTATGAGTTTAGCGGCGACTTCCTGCAGATAAAGGATTCCGTAAATGGGATCATTCGTAAGCTGAACCAGATTATGACTGATGTGAACTCGTCGACGTCGCAGGTATCGACAGGCGCAAAACAGGTCGCCGACGGTGCGCAGACGCTTGCGCAGGGCTCCACGCAGCAGGCGGCGTCCATTGAAGAGCTCTCCAGCTCTATTTCGGAGATATCCAAAAAGACGAAAGAAAACGCCGATATGGCGGATAAAGCGGCAACGCTCGCCGATTCGATAAGAGGGAGCGCTGAAAAGGGTAATCGCCAGATGGACGAAATGATAGACGCCGTCAGGGGCATCAACGAGTCCAGCCAGAATATCAGCAAGGTCATAAAGGTCATCGACGATATCGCATTCCAGACCAACATCCTTGCTTTGAACGCCGCTGTCGAAGCAGCCCGCGCGGGTCAGCACGGCAAGGGTTTCGCGGTAGTCGCGGAGGAAGTCCGCAACCTGGCTTCCAAGAGTTCTGAGGCAGCGAGGGATACGGGCTCGATGATACAGGATTCCGTTGATAAGGCGGAGCTCGGCGTGCGGATTGCCGAAGAGACTGCCACCAGCCTTACGGAGATCGTAACCGGCATCAATGAAAGCAGCCTGCTCATCAGAGAGATAGCAAAGGCCTCTGAGGAGCAGACTATTAACACGGCTCAGGTCAATACCGGGATCGACCAGGTAGCGCAGGTCGTCCAGCAAAACAGCGCGACGGCGGAAGAGAGCGCGGCGGCGTCGGAAGAGATGAGTTCTCAATCGAGTATGCTGCAGCAGCTTATTGCGCAGTTCCGCCTGGGAGGCTCGCCGGCAATCGGCGGCAGGAGTTTCGCATCGTCCTACACTCCCCCGGATGAGGGCTACGATGTCTCAGGTAGCAGCGGGTACTCCTCAGGCTCCGGCGGGGGCTTCGGAAAGTATTGAGTTACAGGTATCCACTACAGCGCCTGGACGGGATACCTGAACTCCACCTTATTCAAACAGCGCAGTCAATCTGTTCCAAAGAGTCTGCCCGGAGCTTTCCTGAGGCGGACTCTTTTCTGCTTTCGGCAACTCGATGCCGCCGGTCCTAAAGACGAACTGAACGAAAGTGACATTGCAGAAACCGGGCGACACGAATGAAACAGGATCGAAGGGTTCGCCCGAGTAGTCGCTCATAAGCTTGTCAATTTCGTGTTTGACAAGATCGGGTATATCTGCCGTCTCATCGACCAGGAGACTCGTCCCTCCGCTAAGCTGCGATATGCCGCTCGAGATCTCGCAGGCCCCTTCGCTGAGGCCGGCAATACCTTCGTCCAGTAGGCTGTAGCCTTCTTTCAGCTCGGACAAACCCTGCATGAAGACTGTCAGCCCGTTATGGAATGCAGCGTACTTCCCCGACAGCTCCGCGAGACCCCCGGCCAGCAGACTGAACTGCTCGATGAAACCGTCACCGTCGCCGGCGGTAGCGGCGGTGATTTGTTCGTTTATCAAAGCGAGCGTCTGTGAGAACGAGTTTAGCGTGCTTGCGGCTGAATCGAGCAGACCGGGCACTGACCTGAGGACGGGCTTAACCTGTTCGTATGCAGACTTCACGCTAAATGCCGCGGCCTGAGTCTCCATAAGGCGGCTGAGCAGCGCCTGCTCGCCGGCGTCAGATTTGCTGTAGAGAGAGGCAAGCTCCGCGTCCGTGACACGGGCTCCGGGCAGCGCCAGAATTGCTTCATCAAGGGACGCGTACGCAACTGTGTAGGCGTCTCTTAGCTCTTCCATGCTGCCGGAGACTTGCGCGATCCCGGTGGACAGTAGATTCAGCATGAATGGCAGCCTTGCAAGCCCGCTTATGTCAAAGCCGTCGAGCGCGTCTGCGCTCAGCGCTGACGAAATCTGCGTCAGCGCGCTCATAACCGAGGCTGAGCCATCGGTTATCTGCCTCGAGTTTGAGCTGAGCAGAGCCAGCCCGTCTGCAAAGCCGGAGGAGCCGTTGCTGAGCTCCACCGACCCTTCAGCCAGTTCCATAGTTCCGGACTCAAGCTTGCTGACGCCGTCGTCAAGTTCAATCAGCGCGTCGGTGAGCTGCTTGAACTCTCCGAGCATTTCATCTATATCAGGGATGGTGAAGCTCATCGAAAAGGGCATCGCCGTTATTTCTATGCCCGGCATTTCAAAGTTTCTGACGTCAGCCGATACCGTTATGGCGGCGTCCTGCTTTGGTAGTACCGTGAACACTATTATCTTATTTTTGCCGGCGTTGGCTATCGTCGCCCCTTTAGCGCTGATACCGGAGCATTTCTCGCTGCTCAGGGTAAAAGTGATCTGCTGCATATAGTTGTTGCGGAAGACCTCGCTTACAGAGAGATCCGCGCTCGCAGACAGGCGTATTTCGAGTTTGCCGGAGCTCCCCGCGAGCGCGTCAGCGGCAATTGGCGACCCGTCGAGGAAGTACGCTATTTCGTACCTCCAGGGCAGGTTGCCGGAACTGAGGTTGCCTTGGTAGTAGAAATCGCGGCTATCAGTATAAGCGATGACAACTGCGCCTTCGAGCTTGAGAGGATTGAGGTCTGTCAGGTTTGCTGCCGATGAGTAGGCGCCGTTGTCAGTGAAGACGCCGGCGGAGGATAGCGACAGGTGGTTGACGATATATATGTCATCCACGCCTCCTGTCTGCGACAAACGCGCATAGACGACCTCATCCTTTTCCAGTATCGCGCAGCCGCTTTGCTGCGCGTCCTCCGTGCCCTGCTCCCCGGCGCTTATGCCTGTGGCATTGCCGGCAGTCGCGACGATGAGCGACGCGGTAGCAACCAGGCCGATAATCCTCTTTCGCATCAAGATTCTCTTTCGCATTAAGATTTCACGTTCCTTTCACGTGTTGTCCAAAGCCGCTATGCCAGCCTTTTCCCTTGCAGAGTCGTCCTGCGGATTGCTCCATCGAACTTCGTGAGTACCGCCGAAAGAAACACGAGCACCATAGCCATTGACATAAGCGACCCCCGGCCGAGCAGCTTCCCAATATCGGCGATCAGCGAGTTCGTTGTCGTGCCTGCAAGCGCAAAGCCTGCGGCGGACATAGTCATCGCAGAAATCAGTATCGACTTGAAAGAGCTGCCCAGCGCCGCGTGCATGGCCTCTTCCTTTGGCAGCGTTTTTCGATTTTGCATATACGACACGCTGAGCAGTATCGCGTAGTCGACCGTCGCGCCAAGCTGGACGGTATTGAGAACAAGATAGCCGACGTAGTTAATAGACGCGCCTGTGAAATACGGTATGGATAGGTTGATCCATATGGCGGCTTCGATGGTAAATAAAAGGAAGACGGGGAGCGTGATTGATTTGAACGTGACCAGCAAGACAGCAAAAATCGCCAGGATAGCGAGCATATTCGACACTCTGTTGTCATTGCGTACGACGCTCCTTATATCGTGCAGGCTTGCGCTCTGACCTACGGCATGGACGCCGCCGGGGTAGTAGCTTTCCGCGAGCTCCATGACATCTTCCAGAACGGCGAAGGCGACGTCGCCTTCCTGCGCGGTATCGGTGTAGACAATTATCCGCGAGTAATCGGCTGAATAGAACATATCCTTGATTGAGGCCGGCAGGAAGTCAGCCGGGATTGCCGCGCCGACAGTCTTCGCGTATGAGACTACTGAGGTGACGTGCGGGAACTCAGCCAGGCCTTCCGACAGGCGGTCTTCCCTGACGACGTCGCCCTTTGGGACCATCAGCACGATGACGGTAGAGCGCTCTGCGGGAGCCGCCCCGCCGCTGCGGTTCGTCATTTCGTCAAACGCAGCCTGATAGCCGTACATGAAACTTGTCCGCGATTGGCCCATGAAGCTGGGGACTGTAATCAGGGCAACAAGAATGATTGCGGGAATTGCGAGTTTTCGCAAGTAGACGCGTATGTTGGAGAAAGAAGGCATCAGTTCGCGGTGGCGCGTCTTGTCGATTGCTTTGTAGACCTTCAGTGTGAGCGCAGGCAGGAATATCATTACCGAGGCAAAGCTGATGACTATGCCTTTCGCGAGGCTCAGGCCCAGATCCGCGCCAATTCGAAAGTCCATGAATAACAGCGCCAGAAAGCCGAACAGCGTCGTCGCTGCGCTTGCCGCCACAGCGGAGAAACTCTCCTTTACGGCCTTGCGCATAGCACCTTCGACGCTGGACTCAGTCTGCCTGTGCCGTCCGAAGCTGTGCAGGAGGAAAATGGCATAGTCCAGCGATACGGCCAACTGGAGGATTGGCGTAACAGAGTTCGTGAGAAAACTAACGCCGCCGAGCAATGCGTTAGTGCCCATGTTTATTATTACGGATACGCCGATGGTCGCCAGAAACAGAAGAGGTTCTATCCAGGAGGATGTGGAAAGCACCAGTATCAGCAGGATAATCGGCAGGAGTATGACCAGCGCGCTTCTCACTTCCGAGCCGGCCGCTGTCTGGACAAACTCGATTTCTGAAGCGTCGCCCGTAATTGTGCCTTTGTCGCCTATTAGGTCGCGTATCTCCTTGATCCCTTCTTTTTCGAAGCCTTTCATCACGACGACCTGGTAAAAAGCTGTGTCGCCTGTGTAGTAATCCCCGACCAGCTCGATGCCGCTCATCTCTATTGGGGTGAGCAGGTCGAGCACATCGTCCAGCCACAGAACCAGACTGATGTGTGTCAGCTCTTCCATTTCGTTTTTAAGCGCGAGGGCCTCCATGAGTGAGACGCCGCCAACCGCGACGTTCGTGTTTGGCAGAGCTTGGGGGAACTGCTCGGTAAGCACGCTGAGGGCAACGGTCGATCTTGCCGCCTGCGGCAAGTACTCCACCATGTCGTACTTCACGACCACAGACGGATAAAGCGCCGCGCAAACCAGCGTAAGCGCAATGAAGATTATGAACGTAATTTTTTTGTAACGTATAATGAAATCAGACACTAGTGCCCTCCAACCCGCAGCGCATGCACTAATATTACATCAGTAATGCGGGGGCAATCAAGAGTGACTTGGAGGGATTTTGTAAACATTTCGTTAATGTTGACTTGAACACGCAAAGCTGGTATACTTACCAACACTCCCGCATTCCAAAAGGTAAAGGGGACTTGCTAATATGCGTGAACTAATCATGAACAACCCTGACTCATGCGTCGGCTGCAACAGGTGCATCAGGTTTTGCCCGGTAGAAGGGGCGAATATCGCCTATAGCGACGGCGACCAGATCAAAGTCAGAATAGACCACGATCACTGTATCGCTTGCGGCGCCTGCATAACGGTGTGCCAGCACGAATCCCGTGATTACTTCGATGATACTGAGCGCTTCTTGTCAGATCTGCAATCCGGAGTCGCAATCTCTTTGTTCGCGGCGCCGGCAAACCGGACGAATGGCGAAAACTGGGGAAGGCTGCTGACCTGGCTGCGCCAAATGGGCGTCAGAAAAATATATGACGTATCTCTTGGGGCGGACATTTGCGTCTGGGGGTATATCCGCCACATTCAAAGAGACAAGCCTAAAGCGGTCATCACCCAGCCGTGCCCGGCCATCGTGAACTATATCCGTATCTACAATAACGCGCTTCTGCCGTACCTCTCTCCTGTGCAGAGCCCTATGCTGTGCGCCGCAATCTTTATGAGAAAGTACGAGAACATCACGGATAAGCTTGCCGCGCTCTCGCCGTGCATCGCAAAATCCCATGAGTTCGAGTCTACGGGTTACGTTGAGTATAATGTGACCTTGAAGAAGCTGTGGGAGTATATCAAGATGAGGGGCATTGTGCTGCCGATGCAGGAAACGGGCTTTGACCATGCTGAGTCATCCCTGGGGCAGTTGTTCCCCATGCCGGGCGGGCTTAAGGAAAATGTGGAGCTCTACCTTGGCAAGACGCTGCGGATCGACAAGTCCGAGGGGCAGAGCATCGTGTATAAGGCGCTCAAGGAGTACTCGGAGGAACCGGAAGCGTTCTATCCAGCGATTTTCGACGTCCTCAACTGCCAGGAAGGCTGCAACCATGGCACAGGCTGCGCGCACGAGCGCAGCGTCCTCGAAGTTAACACTATAATGGACAAAGCGCGCCAAAGCGTGCTCGGGGGAAGGACGAAAGCAGACTTCGACGCGCTATATGACGATTTCGACCGCATACTAAACTTGAACGACTTCCTGCGAAGGTACACTCCGCTGAAATCGCGCTCTTTCGACGTCTCGTACGCGCAAATCGAGGAAGCGTTCCAGCATCTGGGGAAACAAACGGATATCGAGCGCAAGTTCGACTGCTCTGCGTGCGGCGCGGACTCATGCGAGGATATGGCAAAGCAGATTGCATGCGGGCTCAATATACCCGGCAACTGCATTCAGAAGACTCGAAACGATGTCCACAACGAGCATTCTGCGGTTCTTGAACTATCTGCAGCTAATCTGACAAATATCAAGGAGATTCTGGCAGATATATCGAAAATCAAGGGGCTTACTGACGATATTACCAACAGCGTATCGGGTGTGAATACGGCGATCGAAAAATACAGCAACATGGCCGGCGATATCAACAAAATCGCAATGCAGATAAATATCATTTCGCTCAATGCTTCGATCGAGGCGGCCAGGGCAGGGCAGCACGGCAAGGCGTTTTCGGTCGTGGCCGAGGAAATCCGGAACCTGGCAGGATCATCGCAGAATACTGTGTCGGAGACGGGAGAGATTACCGACCAGGCGACTGTTTCGATCAAGGACATCAACACCATGGTGAGGCAGATAAGCGCAGAAGTCGAAAAGGCGTATGAGAATATCTCCGAGATTTCGGACAAGACGCAGGAAGCGATTAAAAAGAGCGAGCTAGACTAAATTAACCACTTAACAGCAGCGTCGGCGACTGTTTTCAACGTTTCAGGCTGAAACGGGCTCGGAAGGCCCGCCTCTGCAAGAGCTTCCGTGAATGTCCTGGTTCCCGCCAGGCTCACGAAGCTCTTGTACTTTTTCCAGGCGTTGGCGTGATCCTTTTGGTCTTCGGCCCAGAAAGCGAGAGCCATAGTCTGCGCCAGGCAATAATCAATGTAGTAAAACGGGTTCTCATAGATGTGCGACTGCGCCTGCCATCTGCGGCCTTCGCCATAGAACGGGAATCCTGCGAGATCGAGATATGGCCTGTACTTGCCCTCCAGCTCCAGCCAGTAAGAATTGCGCTCTTTCGGAGAAACGCCCGGGTTCTCATACACATAATGCTGGAAAGCGTCGACCATAGAGCCGTAGGGGAGGAAAGTAAGCGCGCCGGCTAAATGGCTGTTGCGGTATTTGCCTGTCATATCGCCGAAGAAGCCTTCCATCCATGGCCATGTGAAAAATTCCATGCTCATCGAATGTACCTCGGCCGTTTCGTATGTACAGTCCCTAAGGTCAGACGGGTATACATCCCTTGTCATGTACGACGCAAACGCATGCCCGGCTTCATGGGTCAAAACGTCTATGTCTCCTGAGGTACCGTTAAAGTTTGCGAAGATAAATGGCGACTTGTACTCATCAATCGTTGCGCAGTACCCGCCTCCGGATTTTCCGGGCCGCGTCAGGACGTCGAAAAGCTCGTTTTCCAGCATGAAGTCAATAAACTCCGCCGTGTCGCCGGACAACTCATGATACATCTTCTTGCCGTGGGCGAATATCTCGTCCACTGTACCTGTTGGCTTGGCGTTCCCGTCGGGGTACTCAAACGTATCCTCGAAGATCTTTATCGTTTCGGCGCCGATCCTTTCAGCCTGCGCGGCTTTCAGACGCCTTACTATTGGAGTGATGTACGACAGGACGCCGCTGCGGAAAGCTTCGACCATCTCGCGGGAATAGCTCAATCGCTGCATTCTGTAATAGCCAAGCTGGATGAAGTTGCTGTAGCCGAGCTGTGCCGCGATGCGGGTCCTGACTTTCACAAGATCGTCAAACAGGCTGTCAAGCTGTTCGGAGTTACCCATATACCAGCCTGCTCTCGCCATCATCGACTGCTCGCGCACTGAACGGTCAGTATTCTCATGGTACGGCTGAAGCTGGGCGAGCGTATGGACCTTGCCGTCAAACTCGATCTGAGCTGATGCGATCAACTTGTCGTATGCGGTTGTAAGGCGGTTCTCTTCTTGTAAATCGCCAACGATCTCAGGCTTGAAAGTTTTCAGGGCCATGGAGATTTTATCAAAGAGAATAGTTCCCCATTCAGCCTCAAAATCTTTTCTGAAGGGCGAAGCGAGCAGCGCCAGGTTGAAATCCTGCACTAAAGCCGTTAGCTTTGGCTCGACTTCGTCGACATAATCCCTCTCCGCGCTGTAGAACGTATCGTTAGTGTCCAGCGAGTTCCTGATATATGCCAGCGAGAGCATGGAGTAAACGCTGCGGAAGCAATCGTCGTAACGCTTGTAGCAGGCGAAGCCTTCCTCCTTGTTGCGGGCGTTTTTCATGTCGTTGATCAGGGCTGACATAGTCTTGTTTATCTCATCGAACTCAGGCCTGGAGTATGGCATCTGCGAAAATTTCATCTGTTCGTATCCTTTCCAAAATACTCAACAAGCAAATCGACGCACGCGCCGTAAGACCGCACGCCAAGTTCTTGATTGTTTGACCTTAGGTAGCTGTCATAGACCGAAGTGACGGCGCCGCTCGTTTTGTTTGTCAGGAACTCCAGGAATCTGTCAAGCTGACGAATCCCGGTATCGAATGTCTCCTGCGAACGCCAGTACTCGTGTGACTGCGCACGGTCAAACAGAATCTGCGGGCACAGTGTCCCGTACACTTCCTGCCATGCATCGCGATCCGCCTCGTACAGGGCGTTGAGCAGATGTGAAAGCCCCAGCATATATCCCGAGTATGCGAAAGCCGGATCTTCTGACCTGACGCAGGCAACTACAGCTACGAAGTTCGCCTCCGCCTCGTAGAACACCCCGCACTGGTGCGCAAGCTCATGGGTGGCAGTCGACGGTATTGTATAGCGGGGAACATGCGTGTTAACATTCGACTCGCCTGTAAGCGCAAAGTATACGCCGGTGTACCCGGTGCGGCTCATCAAGCGCGAGAATAGCATAGGTTTTGGCTTGCGCAACTGTGCGGCAAGGCAAGGGAAGTCCTGCGCTAAACCATCGTATGCGTTGACGGCGGACGACAGAAACAGCCGCGTATCTCCAATGACATAGCCATCAGCATCCCTGGCAACCAGCGGCGCGTACTCATTGGCCTTCTCGGCAAACAGCCTGGCAGTATCGCTAAGACCTATAACGGATACGCCATTATTTGCAAACCCGCTCTTCTCGGCGAATCCGGGCGCGTGGTAGCCGACGTTCCACAGCCAACAAAATGCGCACCAGATATATAGGGCCGGTATCGCGATTTTCAAGAGACGTGACAAAAGCGTTTTGAGTTTATCCCGTTCGTGAAATAGAGCGGCAATCATCCTTATTAGCGTGTAGAGCACCCAAATAACGGCTGCAGCGCAAAGAAGCTCCATAAGTGAGAACGGTAAAACAGAGCTGGTTTTGCCAAGAAATCCGCGAACAGGCTCAGCAAAGCCGGCTTGTGTCCTCGCCATGAAGTCTTTATTAGCCCTAAGCGCGTAAAACAGCACAAGCAGAACCACAGGAAACGCGCATTCAGCCAGGATAACCGCGAGCCGGATGTTCGCTTCAGGCGACCTTCTCTTCCTCATGTTACCTGAAGAACCGGCGGGTGACGGCCCCCCCTATTGCTGATAGAGGCAACTGCTCGGCTACGCCGCCCATTTGGAAAGCGACCATCGGCATCCCATATACGACGCACGAGGCTTCATCCTGCCCGATCGTATGCGCACCGGCCTTCCTCATGTCGGTCAGCCCCTTCGCCCCGTCCGCGCCCATGCCTGTCAATAGTACGCCTACGGCGTTCCTTCCGGCGATTTTTGCGACCGAATCGAACAACACATCGACTGATGGGCAATGGCCGCTGACCTTGGCGCCCCGCATGAGGTTTACGAAGTACCCGGACGCATCCTGCGACAGAGTCATTTGCTGGTCGCCCCCGGGCGCTATGAGTATTGTGCCCCCAACGACGCGATCTCCGTTTTGCGCCTCGCGAACCTCCATCGCGCAGATTTTGTCTACGCGTTCGGCATACATCTTGGTGAAGACAGGCGGCATATGCTGAACGATTACGACTCCGGGCGTGCGGGCAGGGAAGTCCTTAATGACCTCTATGATAGCTTCCGTGCCTCCGGTGGATGCGCCGATTGCGATGATGCTCTTCGTTGCAGCGCCGGGTATACGGGCTTGCGGTTGAGCAGCAGATTGAGCGCGCAGGGGAGCGGGCGGCTCATTGCGGCTGACTGAGGTCACCTTATGCGCCGCTGCGGCTATCTTTACTTTTTGAGTTATGTCACTTGCAAACTGCTCCCGTTCGTAACCCGGTTGGGAGCCGGGCTTGCCAACAAAGTCTATCGCGCCGGCGTGCATGGCGTTGAACACGTTCCCCGATAGCGAACTTACCACCAGAGCGTTGATCCCGGGGTGCTTAGGCAGAACAGAGCGCAAAAAGGCGTCGCCGCGCATTTTAGGCATTTCCATATCGACAAGCAGCACGTTAGGCTGCAAGGCTCCTATATGCTTCTCGGCCTCTGTTGGGTCGCCGTAGCCGCCGACGACCTCGATCTCGGGGTCCCTGCTGAGCGTCTGCGTCAGGAATGTCCTGAAAACGAGCGAATCATCAACTATCATTACGCGAATTTTCTGCATACTAATCACCAATGAGCAGTATAGCGAATAATTCGTGTTCATACAATGTTTTTTTGTTATTTTTCAGATTTTCTTGGATTTTCTTGGATTTTCTTGGTTTTTGTGAAATTTTCCCTGCGCCTTTTCTTGATTTTTGCAAAAGGGTATGCTAGAATCACGTTCAGGGCGGTGAGCTCAGGTTCCGCCCCCTTGCGATTAGCGCCGGTAGCTCAATTGGATAGAGCGTCTGGCTACGGACCAGAAGGTTGGGGGTTCAAGTCCTCTCCGGCGTGCCAACCGCAAGTAATCCGAACCACCTCGATGTGAAAATCATCGGTGATGGCTTCGGATTCTTGCTTTGGCTTGACGAAATTACATAGCGCATAAAAAGGGGCGCGGGTCGGGGCCCAGGTGCCCCAC
>WRJQ01000037.1 GCA_009778485.1 Oscillospiraceae bacterium | reverse complement strand
GCCGCCCGCCGGCAGGCGCCCGCCGGCAGGCGACCGCCGGCAGGCGACCGCCGGCAGGCGACCGCCGGCAGGCGGCGGGGGTTGTCCTGTCCCCGAACACAAGACAAGAGAACCGTCCCCCTGTCTTGTTAACCGTACGTCTTCCCGCTGCGGCGTTCCGCCGGGAGTATCACACGCGCGATAATCGCGGCCGCCTGTGCGCGGCTTATGTTCGCGTTGGGCGTGAACGTGCCTGCGTCGTCGTTGCCGGTCAGGCCGCCGGCCTCGTACATCATGAAAATCTGCTTGCTGTAAGGCGTGCCGTTATCGACGTCCGGCAGGGAGTTGACAGTATTGACCGCAGGGAGCTCCTCCGCGGGCACTGCGCTCGCGAAGATGTAGACCATCTCGGCCCTCGTGGCCGGGCGCCCGTAGTCGCTGAAATCCGTCGCCTTGATCATCCCGTTCTCGATGGCGTAGTCGACGTACACCTGGTACCACGTGCTGCCCTCTACCAGCGTCGTGCCGCCGCTGTAGATGACATGCACCCTGCAAGCCACGGCAAGAGCCTGGCCGACAGTGACGTTGCCGCCCGGGTTGAAGGTGCCGTCGGCGTTGCCTTTCATAAGGTCATACTCGTATGCCAGGGCTATCGTCTTTTGGTCGTCGTAGCCGTACCATTGAGTCTCGTCCACATCCGGGAACTGCCCCCTCACGTATGCTCTGGCCTTGCTGAAGTTCGACATCGACCCGGAAGAGTCGGTAGTCACCGTCAGCGTAAACGTGTGCTCCGCGTCGGGCGCCAGGCCGTTCGACGCCTCGAGCTTGACGACGTATGTGCCGGGCTCCAGCCCTTCGGCTATGCGCAGCTTCATGGCGTCCTCGTAGAATGTTATCTTCGGGTCGCCGGAGACTATCGTCATTTTCGGCTCGGGTGCGCCTTTGAGAGTGAAGGCGTCGGAGTATGTGTCCCCGTAACCCTCTTTTAGCGTCAGCGACGCAGGACCGGTTATCGTCGGGGCTTCGCCGTCGTCTATGACCGTCAGTTTTGCTGCAGAAGAGAAGAACATGGCCTCCTCCCCGGACGCGTCGAAACCGAATATCCTGCAGAAGAAGAGCCACCCGTCGAGCTCCTTTGGCACGTTCGATATCGTCAGAGTGTTGCCATTCGTGCCTGTGACTATAGCCTTACCATCGAACATCGCGTGTTCGATAATGCTCTTGCCTTCCCGGTCGCCAATGCCGAACTGTACATCGACTATTTCTGAATCCGTGGGGCTTACCGTCCATGTCCATGACACCTCAGGCCCGCCCGAAGTTTCCATGGTGAACGTCGCCGTTCCGCCTACGGCTGCAATGCAGTCGACAGGCTGCTTCGTGACCATCGTAGCTCCGGTGCTTTCGACGACAGTCAGCTTGGCGCTTGGCGAGGCGAGTTCTCCTTTGCTGTTTGCGGCTATGCAGCGGTACATGTTCCCGTTATAGGATATTGGGACGTTCTCGAGCTTGAGGATTGCGGCGTCGACGTCGGAGTAGACGCTATTTGCGGTAACCTTGTCCCAACTCACGCCGTTGTTAGTAGAGACGTACCATTCATAGCTCACCGGGCAGATAGGGTTGATGGAGAAGTTCGCCCAGAAGCTCGCATTGGCGCCCGCCGGAATTGTCGTGCTGGCAGGCGCGGGGCTGCCGCCCGTGTTAAGCACCGGGGGCCCGTCGGCGGCGGTGACAGTCAGCTTGGAGGCTTTCGAGGTCACGGTATCGCCGTCTGAGGTCACTTCGCACTTGTACATATAGCCGTTGAATGACAGCGGGGTATTCCTGATATACAGGTAATTCGCAAGGTTTGTGTTCTGGCTCCTGTAGTGGAAGCTGTTTGTATCGACTTTTTGCCAAACAGAACCGCCATCCGTCGATACGTACCACTGATAAACCAGATCCTCGCCGTCTACCTTTATGCTGAAGTTCGGGTCTCTGCCTTCTACGGTCGTCGCGTCTTTCGTGTCTGTGGTGATCTTCAGCGCCTTTGCGTCGGTGACGTTCAGCATGAACCTCGACGAGGGGCCGTTGGTCGCCACTGCTCCGTAGCCGACGTCAATGGTAGCCGAAAACAGGCACCGGTACATACGCCCGTCAAGTGTCTTGGGGGCGTCCTTTACTGTCAGCTTGGCCGTCTTTGTGCCTGCGTAGTAGGCGCCGTCGGCGATGTTGTTCCAGCTCCAGGACATCCCCGAACCTTGCAGCATCTGCCACTGGTAGCCGGTTATCGTGTACTTTATCGCCTTATTATCCGCGACTACCCTCTCGGCTTCGGCAGTACAGTCAAACTCCGCTGAGCCGCCCGTCGGGCAACTGCGCTTCTCCGGCTCTTTGACAGTCAGCGTTGCAATGTTTGAGAAAGTGGATGTTCCCATAGTGAATATCACCATAGCCCTGAACTGATGGCCGCTGTACTCCATTGGGACGTTGTAGAGCTTTAGCGTAGCCGTGCTGACAGACGATATATCGATGTAGGTCGAATCTGCCGCTCCGATAATGTTGAAAGTCGCTCCGTTGTCTTTTGAGATGTACCAGATTGCGGCGGCAAGGCCGGAACCCTCGACGGTCAACGTCGTAAAGTCGCCCGCCGTGACCGACTTGCTGGAGGGCTGTGTGGATATTGAAGCCCCGGCCGTCGCGGGGAATGCGGCGAATAGGCTGATTACCATCGCCATCGCGAGGATCGTGGGGATCAGTTTTCTCATTTTCATTTTATTGTGATTCCTTTCTTAAGCGTTGTCCTGCCCCGTTAAACTACCACAAAACGATGAAAAATGCAAGGCAAGACAGGGGAAGACAGGGGGACGGTTCTCTTGGAAGACAGGGGGACGGTTCTCTTGTCTTGTTGCAACAGTCCATGCCCCCTTCACGCATGAAGTCCGCCCAAAGGGCGGCGGGGGTTGTCCAGCGTCCGAAGGACGCTTTGACCCCGCACACAGCACAAGAGAACCGTCCCCTTGTGCGGCCCTTGTGCTGCCATGCCCCGTGTCACCTCGCAAACATCCTGTAGAGCGCCGCTATCAACTTATGCGGCAGGAGCCGCACAGGGATGCGAACCGCAGCGTTCCTCAAAAAGCCCGCGCCGCCGATGAAACCGAGCTGCCGCAACTGCTTTTGCATGCGCCATTCGGACTTGATATACGCGCTGCCGCGCCGCCGAGCGTACATGCCGCTCCCCACGCGGGCGTCGACGAGCGTGTCCGCCAGGTTCGCGCAGGTAGCTCCAATGCTTATCATGCGAGTCCAAAGGTCATAATCCTCAAACCAGGGGAAGAACCTGTAGTTCCCGGCCTCGATTGCCAGGCTGCGCCTGAACATAACGGTCATCTGGTTGAAAGGATTCCGCCGCCTCGCGTACTTCGCTATATCCTCATGAGTCAAAGGGACCACCCGCCTGGAGACCGCGTTCTCCGGGGACTCCGCGAACTCGGAAATCTGCCCCCCGAGTATGCCCATCTCCGGAGCGGCCTCGATCGCCTCAAGTTGCTTTTCAAATCTGTCGAGCCGGCAAAGGTCGTCGCTATCCATCATAGCGACCCATTCGTGCTTTGCCGCCAGCACCCCCCGCGCGCGCGCCGGTCCCTGCGTCACGCTTTCGGGCAAGGAGATGATGGCGAGTTCGCCCGCGAAACAGAAGTCCGCCAGTACCATTTCCAGCTCGTCCGTCAGAGGACCGTCTTTGACGATTATCAGCTCGTCCGGCATTCTGGACTGCGCGTTTATGCTCTCAAGGCACAGCGCGAAGTGAGTGGGGTCCTCCTTCGCGTATACGCATATAACGAGAGTAAACCTGGGAGCCTTGGACAAAACTCCCGCCATCATCTAAGCACCGCCTCTTTCCACCTGTTTTGCGCGTTTTTCGGTTAAATACAACCAAGTATTCGCCCCCGCTGAACTTGTTCAGCGTAAACCCTGCAAAACAGGCGAAAACAATCGGCACTTATCTAATGACGCGACTTTTGCCCAAGGCTCCTAATCTTCTTCAAGTTCCAGCTTTGCTTCTTCATAGGACTTTAGGATGACGCCCTCCGCGTTAGCCATTTTCGCGATTGCCTTGTAGACCTCTTTTGCGTTGGTTCTGACAGCGATTTCAGCTAGTGAAATCAGTATTACTTTCGTCTCATAAGCCATGTCCTTCTCCTCCATGGTGTCCGTTGTTTGCAAGCTCATTCTCAATCCTCCCACTATACACCTTTGCTTGCCTTCAGCTTCTCCGCCCGGTCGGCCATGACGAGCGCGTCGATGACCTCGTCGAGCGCGCCGTTGAGTATCTGCTCAATCTTGTAGAGCGTCAAGCCAATGCGGTGGTCTGTGACGCGGCGTTGCGGATAGTTGTACGTCCTGATGCGCTCCGAACGGTCGCCCGTGCCGACCTGACTCTTGCGCTCAGCGGCGAACTGCTCATTCTGGCGGCGCTGCTCCTCCTCGTAAAGCCGCGATGCAAGGATCTTCATGGCGCGGTCTTTATTCTTGTGCTGGCTGCGCTCGTCCTGACACTCTACGACAGTCCCCGTCGGCAGATGCGTGATGCGGATGGCCGACTCGGTCTTATTGACGTGCTGGCCGCCCGCGCCGCTGCTGCGAAATGTGTCTATTTGCAAATCCGCCGGGTTAATCTCAAAGTCGACTTCATCGATCTCCGGCAGGACAGCTACCGTGACTGTGCTGGTGTGTATCCTGCCGGAAGCTTCTGTTTCAGGCACTCGCTGAACGCGGTGTACCCCGCTTTCGAACTTGAAACGCGAATACGCGCCATCGCCTTCGACTATAAAGCTGACCTCCTTGATACCGCCAAGTTCCGTCTCGTTCAGGTTGGCTATCTCGGACTTCCAGCGTTTCGACTCCGCGTACATAGTATACATACGGTAGAGGCTGTTCGCGAAAAGCGCCGCCTCCTCGCCCCCCGCGCCGCCGCGTATTTCGATGATGACGTTTTTCGAGTCGTTCGGATCCCTCGGGAGGAGCAAAAAGCGAAGCTGTTCCTCCATGCGCTCCATCTCCTCCTGAGCGGCCTCGTACTCATCCCGGGCCATCTCACCCAGCTCGGGGTCGCCCATGAGCTCGCGCGCGCTCTCCATGTCGCTGCGCGCCTTTTCAAAGCTCCTGTATGCCTCCACCACGGGCTGAATCTCTTTTTGCTCACGCGCAAGGCGCGCGTAAAGCGCCGGGTCGGTGTAGACCTCCTGCGTCTGCATGCGTTCTTCGAGGTCTTTGTATTTTTCTTCTATTTCGCTAAGTTTATCAAACAATGTAGTTGCCCCTTTGTACTTTCACTCTCGTCATTGCGACAGGCCACACTTGCTCCGCGCTTGACGCGGAGCTGACCCGCAATCCCGCGCCTCTATATTAGCTGCTGCTCGTTTATGATAAGCTTGAACTCCATACCGAGCCTCTCAGCGGCTTTGCGGCACAGGATCATCCGGTCGAGGAAAATCTCAAAATAGTCCATTACAGAGCCATACTTCGTGTCGATGGTGAGCTTGAGCTTGACTATTGTATGCTCCTCATTGATTTTTAACTGCGACTTCCTCACGGAGTAGTTGACCCTGTCGTGCTGGTCAAACGAAGAAGCGTCCTTATCCCTGACCCTGGTGCGGCGCACGTCGGACTTGTCGGCGAGAATCAGCGCCGCGCTGACATGGTTCACCGGGATGCCCGTGCCCTCGTCATGGTTGCCGATCGCCGTGGTTATCGTCGCAGTTTCCGCGGGGTCGAGCCCCAGGCCGTCCAGTATCCGGAACGCCATCACCGCCCCGGAGAGCGAGTGGTTTATCCTATTGACGAGATTGCCGATGTCGTGGAGGTACCCCGCGATGCGGGCCAGCTCCACGTCGCGCGCCGGGTAGCCGAGCGTCTCGAGGACGTACCCCGCCGCCTCCGCGACTTTCGCCGCGTGCGGGAAGCTGTGCTCGGTGTACCCGAGCTCGTCCAGCGACTCGTCCGCCCTGCTTATGTATGTGCTTATCGCCTCGTTTTTCTTCAGATCTTCTATTGTCAGCAAAATGTATGTCCTTTCAGGTTGATTGCTTGGCGGCCTAGGGGGGGTTGATGTTCATGACAAAGATTCGCCTTGCTGTAGTTCTCCCAATCAGGCTTTCACTTCGTCCGCAGTCCGTCAACACATCTCCCTTGCCCCGCCGCGCCGGAAGCGCTCCCTTATACTCTCGTTGCCGTGGACCGGGTCGATCCCCAGCTCCTCCAGAATCCTGAGCTCGAGCAGCGTACCCGCGCCCTGCGGCACGCAAGCCGCCCCGGCGTCGCTTCCGCAAGCCACCGGCACTCCAGCCTCGACCGCGTCCAGCAAAGCAGCCTTGTGCCCCTCGAGGATCCGCTCCAACATGCCGTCGTCGTATTTACCGCTGCCGATGAGCCCGGCCGCAGTGGCCGCCGTCGGAACCCACACCGCGCCTGTCTGCGCCATGATCCGCAGCGCGGCCTTGTCCATGTAGTACCCGTGCTCGATGCTGTCGGCGCCGGCCTCCGCTGCTCTCTTGATGCTCTCCGGCCCGTTGGCATGCACCATTACAGCGAAGCCTTCCCCGTGAGCGGCGTCGACCATCTGCCTCAGCTCAGCCTCCGTGCTGAACGGCCCGTCGACGACGCCTCCCGCCGCGAATTTCAAGAGTCCGGAGGCCGTGATTTTCACAAAGTCTGCTCCGAGGCGCGCGGCCTCCCTGACGAGTTCAATGTACTCGCGAATCGTGTCGAAAGCGCGCCCGAACATTTGCCCGTAGTGCCCTCTCTTATGTATGATGAACGCGGGCGTGCGGTAGTCAATGCCATACTCGGCAGCAATTCTCCGCGCGTACACGGATGCCATGTGCTTGTCGCCGCCGTCGCGGTAGTATGTTATGCCCGCGTCCGCGCATGTTTTCAAGTTATTACGCACGAACGCTTCGTCGACGCCGTGCTCGTGGCGCTCCGCCGCGCCTTTGTATGCTATGCCGTCGAGCATGATATGCCCATGGCATTCGTATAACATCTTACCCTCCGCGCCGCAGTCCAATGGTTGCTACAGCCGATTGTACCATACTGCGCTGCTATCTACAATAGATAACTTGGAGCCTTGGACAAAACTCCCACAATCATCTACGGAAACAAAAATATATCATTTTCCGTCCTAACATGGTATAGTTATAGGCACCCTGAAAGGAAGGGACGATTACATTTACATTAACCCGGAGCTGTAACAAAACCATATCAGGAGGTAACACCATGAGAAAAGCATTATCCATAACTCTGGCGCTGGCAATGTGCATCGCTTTGGTAAGCGTTGCACTGACGCCGCTGACCGCGCAAGCCTACGGCAATGAATGGATCCATATCCAAAGACGCACTTTCATCAAGGACGAAAACATAGAAATACACGTGACAGGCGTCACCGCGCAGATGGTAGGCGACGGGGCGTGGGTGGGCATCTACGAAAAAGGCGCGGCGCATGGCGACATATACGACAATAAGATCGCCCACTTCAATGACAGAAGCGACCCCGACTATTGGGATTATGCATGGTTTCACGTCCCGGACGAGGACGGCGAATATGAGCTGCGTCTTTACAGCAAGGACGACGGGGATCATTCCGCCGCCAATCTGGAGAACTACTTCCTTTCCTCACTGACCTTCTTCGTAGGGCTCAACAGCGGCTTTGCACACGGCAATCAGTGGATCAAGCTGGAAAGCGATAACTTCGACCCGAACGAGAGCATGCTTATTTACTTTTTCGACATCACACAGCAGATGGTCGACGATATGGCATGTTGCTACATCTGCCCTAAAGGCATGCGCAGTGAGCACTTATCCGGCTGTCCCCAGATACGCGAAGTGGGCGTCAGTGTGGTCAACTACGTGACTGCCCCGGTAGAGCCGGGCGAATATGAGATAGTCCTTCTCAGCAAATGGTGGCAAAACGGAAGCCTTGACGAGCTGCTTATATCCGCCATTGCGTTCACTGTGGGGGGAGTCGCAAAGGAAGGGCAGATATCGCTCGATAAGGCCGCGTACACGGCACTGGAACCCATCGTCGTTTCCTATTCGGGAATAACACAGGAAATGGCTAACGCAAAGGCGTTTGTGAGGATCCACGAAAAGGACACGGGGGCGACCTCATACGGAGGCGGGCATGTTGATCTGGGGAGCGGAACTATCACGTTGAACGCGCCCAATCAAAACGGCGATTTTGAGGTGCGTTTGTATTCTGTGGACGACGGGAACTGGAACGCCACCGAAGAATACCTCGTCATGTCCGTCCCGTTTACCGTGAGCGGCGCGTCGCAGACTTCCGGCTGGACGCAGGATCAGGAAATCGCTGAAAAAGCGGCGCAATACGGGCTTATACCGGGCGGCCTCATGGGCGAGGACTGGACCCGCTCCATAACGCGCGCCGAGTTCGCGGCCGTATGCGTCAAGCTGTATGAGAACCTTACCGGCGATGCAGCGTCCCCCGCGCCTGACAGCACGTTCAGCGACACGAGCGACCCTGACGTCCTGAAAGCGTACAACATTGGCGCAGTCAACGGCATGCCCGACGGCAGGTTCGCACCGGACAGCAGCCTGACCCGCGAACAGATGGCGACCATGCTGACCCGCGTGCTAAAAGCGGTGAACATCGAGGGCTGGACACTCGAGACCGACAGCCGGTACACGCTCGTATTCACAATGCCTCCGGCATTCGCTGACGACGCAGACATATCCGATTATGCGAGAATGTCTGTATATTTCATGTTCGCAAATGAGATCATTAACGGCATGCCCGGCAACATGTTCGCGCCCCGCGCCACGACCCCTGCGCAACAGGCGGCGAACTATGCCGTTGCGACCCGCGAGCAGGCGCTCGCGATTTCGGTGAGGATAGTGGAGAACCTCAAGGACGAACCGCTGAATTTCACGCAATACACAGGAGCGCCGTAGGGCGGGCGAAAAAGCGCTGCAAGGCACATGCAAAAGCACCGTATGGTAGACATAAAAGCACGATAACCATATCATCAAAATGGAGGACATACACAATGTACATCATCATCACATCGAGCCCGAACACCGACGGCCTGACCGCATCTTGCGGCAAGGCAGCCTACGAAGGCATCACCGGCGCAGGCGGAGAAGCCGAGATCATCGACATCAGCGCTGCGAAACTCGAACCCTGCCGCATCTGCGGCAACGGCTGGGGGCAATGCAGGGACACGACGACTTGCGTAATCGGCGACATTCTCCCCGACATCCAAAAGAAGATACGCGAATCCGAGGGAGTGTTCATCGTTACGCCCGTCTACTTCGGCCAGCCCTGCGAGCGCATGAAGTACTTCTTCGACCGCTTCCGCAGGTGCGAAGCGTTTAACAACATCAACAACAGCGCGGCCGGCGGCAAGCAGATCAACCTCGTTGCGGCGGCGGGCGGCAGCGGCAACGGCACGGCGACCTGCCTCGCGGAAATGGTGCAGTGGTGCCGCCATGTGAGCGCAGTCCCGCAGGAACGCCTGGGCATAACGCGATTCAACAGAGAGTATATCCTGCCCGCCATCAAGGACGCCGGAGCGCGCCTGGTCAAAGGTGAGTACTTCAAGAGGCCGTGAGTCTTGCCTAGGGCTCCTAGGAGCCTTGGACAAAACTCCCGCCATCATCTAAGCACCGCCTCTTTCCACCTGTTTTGCGCGTTTTTCGGTTAAATACAACCAAGTATTCGCCCTCAAAACCCGCAAAACAGGCGAAAACAATCGGCACTTATCTAATGACGCGACTTTTGTCCAAGGCTCCTAGGAGGGCGGGATTCGAACTAAACCGAGTTCAGATCCCGCCCCCTGACCCGAAATTTGACAACATGTGGTATACTGTATAGAACCTGCAAAGGTTGATTCCCCGTGCAAACACAACAAAAAGGAGGGACCGGAATGGACAAAGGGACATTCTACATCACGACGCCGATCTACTACCCGTCCGACAAACTGCACATCGGGCACACATATTGCACGGTCGCGGCAGACGTCATGGCGAGGTACAAACGAATGCGCGGCTACGATGTGATGTTCCTCACCGGAACCGACGAGCACGGCCAGAAGATCGAACAACGCGCCAAAGAAGCGGGCGTCACGCCGCAGCAATACGTCGACAACATCGTGACCGGCGAAGGCGGCATCCTCGACCTCTGGAAGCTGATGAACATCACGAACGACCGGTTCATCCGCACGACGGACGATTACCACATCGAATCTATACAGAACGTATTCCGCGCGCTCTACGAACGCGGGGAGATATACAAAGGCGCGTACAAAGGGCTGTATTGCACGCCCTGCGAGAGCTTCTGGACAGAAAGCCAGCTCGAAGACGGCAAATGCCCGGACTGCGGCCGCGAAGTCGCGTACGCGCAGGAAGAAGCATACTTCTTCCGCCAGTCGAAATACGCCGGGAGGCTCGCCGAACTGCTGCCCGGATTCCTGGAGCCGCAGACCCGCGTGAATGAGATGGTCAACAACTTCCTAAAGCCGGGGCTTGAGGATATCTGCGTATCGCGCACATCGTTCACCTGGGGAGTACCCGTCGACTTCGACCCGGGGCATGTCGTATACGTGTGGGTCGACGCGCTGTTCAACTACATGACAGCCCTCGGGCACGGCAACAGCAAGTACGACGACCTGCGCTACTGGCCCTGCGACGTGCACTTCGTCGGGAAAGAAATTGTGAGGCTCCATTCGCTCCTGTGGCCCGCCATGCTCATGGCGCTCGACTTGCCGCTGCCTAAGAAAGTGTTCGGCCACGGCTGGCTGCTGTTCGAGGGCGATAAGATGAGCAAGTCGAAGGGTAATGTGAAGGACCCTGTAATCCTCGCCGAACGTTACGGCGCGGACGCGCTGCGCTACTTCCTCCTGCGCGAGTTCCCCTTCGGCTCTGACGGCAACTTCACGAACGAGCTGCTGATTTCGCGCATAAACTCCGACCTTGCCAACGACCTCGGGAACCTTGTGTCGCGGACGGTCGCCATGGTCGAGAAGTACTTTGGAAGCAAACTGCCGGAAGTCCGGGAAGAGGGGCCTGAAGACGCGGAGCTGATCGGCGCGGCCGGCAGCCTGCACGCCGCATACGAGAGGCACATGGAAGACTTCGCTTTCCAGAACGCGCTCGTCGAGATTTTCAAAGTCACGTCGCGGGCGAACAAGTATATAGACGAGACTCAACCCTGGATACTGGCAAGAGACGAAAGCAACAAGCCGAGGCTGGCCTCTGTAATGTACGCGCTGCTGGAGACTGTGCGTATTTGCGCAGTAATGCTGCAGCCGTTCATGCCGGACTCCTGCGCGGAAATCTTCGCGCAGATAGGCGCGCCCGAAGAGCTGAGGTGCTACGACAGCGCTGCCCGCTTCGGCGCGATGCCGGCGGACGCGCAGGTCAGCAGGGGCGACGCAGTATTCCCGAGGCTGGATATGGCAAAGGAAGTAGAGGCGCTTGGAAATGAGGTGTGAGCCGTGAATGTGATCATGTCAATGTTTTTGGGGCTTGTTCAGGGGATAGCCGAATTCCTCCCCGTATCGAGCTCGGGACATCTGTCCATCCTGCAAAATCTGTTGAACCTTGACTATTCCGAGGAAAACCACCTGCTGTTCGAAGTGTTCCTGCACCTGGCGACCCTGATATCGGTCTGCGTCGTCTACAGGCAGGACATCAAGGCAATGCTCTCGGGCGGAGTCGACTTCCTGCGGAAAAGAGCCGACAACGACACAGGCGACCCCGTGATGCTCAGCCCGCCCGGGAGGACCCTGTTCTTCGTAATCGTGGGCACGATTCCGCTGCTGGTGGCGGTCATATTCTACAAGCAAATCTCCAGACTGTTCTTCAACACGGGCTTCATCGGATTCTCGCTCATCATGACGGGCGTGCTCCTCTTCGTGTCTGACAAGTTCGTGCCGCATGGGCAAAAGACGGACAAGACGATGACCATCGCCGACGCCATACTGATCGGCCTTGCCCAGGCTGTAGCGATAATCCCGGGCCTATCGCGCTCCGGGACGACCATAGCGGTCGGGCTCAGCCGGGGGCTGACAGGGAACTTCGCGGTACGCTTCTCGCTGCTGCTGTCGATACCGGCGATCATTGGCTCGCTGATTGTCACGCTCTTCTCTACAGTCAGGGGAGGCGCCGACTTTTCGCTGCTGCCTACGTACCTCGCGGGCTTCGTCATCGCTGCCGTCGTAGGCTTCTTCGCGATACAGATACTGCGCATACTTATGAATAAAGGCAAGTTCGGGAACTTCGCGTACTATTGCTGGGGCATAGGCGCGCTGACGCTCATACTATCATTCGTTATAAGGTAGGTTGATCAAATGCCGCGTACCGGCAGTAACAACACCAGGAAGACGGCGCCCGCCGGCAGAGGCGGCGCCAAAAAGACGGCGCGAGCGGCTCCTGCCGCGCAGGACTCCGCCAGAACGCCGCGCCGCCGTGAAATAGCGGCGGCTGTCTGCTTTATTCTATCCATATTCACCTTCATCGGATTCTGGGGAGCGGACGGCGTTTTCATCGGTTTATTCAGCGGGCTCGCGAAGGGCCTCTTCGGCGGTGGCATGTTCGCGCTTGCGCCCGCGCTGCTCCTATGCGCCGTGATACTGACGTTCCATAGGGGACGCCCCGTGCGTTTCAGGGTGACATGCACGCTGTTACTGTCACTCATGACAGGCGCGCTCGTACATCTGTTCGGCTGCAAACTCGAATACGAGATTTCTTTCGCGATGCTCGGGAAGCTTTGGAAAGACGGCAGGTCGCTCGAAGCCGGCGGGGCGGTTAGCGGTTCGCTGTCGCTTATATTCTCGTGGCTGTTCTCGAAAGCCGGCGCGGCGGTCGTGTTTATTTGCGTGACGCTGTTCCTGCTGCTCGCGGCGCTCAACAAGACTATCGCCGGGTTCGTGGACGCCTGGAAAAGGCGCGAGAAGCGCGCTTACGTACCCGAGCCCGAGCCGGCGCAGGAGCCCGATGCGAATGTCGCTGCGGCGAGATACAGGCCGCCGGTGCTCAGCAAACGCAAGAAGGCTATAGATATACCGCTCGACGGTGAGCCAGGAGGTGCTGCGGCGGCGTCGCCGGGCGACCAACAGTCGCCGGGTGACTATCAGTCACCCTATGCGCCCTCGCCCCCGGCAGGAGGCGTACCACCGGCGGGCAACGCCCCGCCCTGGCAGCCGGATCAGCAAGAACAGCACGGCAGCCATCGCCGCCACCAAAGGGAGCGCGGCGACCAGCTATTCAAGACAACGCCGCGCGTCAAGACCCCTGACCAGCTCGTCGCTGAGTATGCCACCGGGCAAACCCCCGGTTCCGATGCAGCCGCAGGCGGCGATGAAGCCGGTGCGGGATATGGCGCGACGCCCTCAATCGACGGGCGCGACGGACGCGGCGAAACGGCGGACTCGGGCAACCACGCGGCGGAATACGGCATACAACTGGATATCCCGTTCATGGACAGGCGGCCCGGCGAGGGAGACGGCAGGGGTTATGAACCTCCCAGGCCGTTGACTCCGGCGGGGATTGACGTACCTATGGACTATGAAGGTGCCGCACCCGGCAGCGACGGGCAGGATGGATCGCTATATGAGGGGCAAGGCTCGCCCATGACAGACCCGGACGCGGAGCGCGCCGCAGCGGGAACCTTGCGCGGGGCTGATGGCGGCGGAGCTGGTGACGGCGGAGCTGATGACGGCGAGGCTGCGGACTACGCCGGAACGCAAGCCCTCTACGGAACGCAAACCCCAGACGCAACGCAAGCCCCCGACGGAACGCAAGCCCCCGACGGAACGCAAGCCCCAGGCATCCAAGCCCCCGGAGCCCATAGCGCCGGCGCTGAACAAAACGCCTCGACGCAAACCGCGCCGCGAAACAGCGCGCAACGAGGCGGCAGGGCAAAGCCGGAAGAACCGCCGCAGCCTTCATACATATTCCCGCCGCTCGATTTGCTCTCTTCCGGCAAACCCTCAAAACGCGCGGACGGCAGCGACGAGATACGCATCAACACGCATCGGCTCGAAGCGGCCTTCCGCAGCTTCGGCGTGAACGTGACAGTCTCCAACGCTACTCGCGGCCCGGCCGTCACAAGGTACGAAGCGGAGCTTGAACCCGGCGTCAAGCTGAACAAACTTACCTCCCTGGCCGACGACATAGCCCTATCGCTGGGCAAGGCCGGGGTCCGCATCGCGGCGATGCCAAACATGATATCCACCGTCGGCGTCGAAGTGCCGAACACCGATATCAGCACCGTATACCTGCGCGATATAATCGAATCGCGCGAGTTCACCGCGGCGAAATCGAAACTGACTTTCGCGATAGGCATGGATATATCCGGGGAAGCCGTCGTCGGCAGCATCTCGAAAATGCCGCACATGCTCGTTGCCGGGACGACCGGTTCCGGCAAGTCGGTCTGCCTCAACTCCGTAATCCTCAGTATGCTCTACAAGGCCACGCCGGACGACGTGCGCTTTA
Source organism: Oscillospiraceae bacterium (assembly GCA_009778485.1). GTDB lineage: Bacteria > Bacillota > Clostridia > Oscillospirales > Oscillospiraceae > WRMH01. Next base: position 3,578 of record WRJQ01000037.1, on the reverse strand, counting down.
TAATGATCGACCCTAAGATGGTCGAGTTCAAAGTATATAACGACATACCGCACCTGCTCGTCCCCGTCGTCACGGACGTCAAAAAGGCCGCCGGAGCGCTGCAGTGGGCCGTCGTCGAGATGATGAAACGCTACAAACTCTTTTCCGAGACGAACGCGCGCGAGATCGAGGGATATAACCAGATAGCCGCGCAGGACGAGGAACGCGAGACCTTGCCGCAGATCATCGTTGTCATAGACGAACTTGCAGACCTGATGATGATGGCCGCCAAGGAAGTCGAGGACTCAATAGTCCGCGTGGCGCAAATGGGACGCGCCGCGGGCGTGCACCTCATAATCGCCACGCAGAGCCCGCGGGCGGACGTCATAACCGGGCTTATGAAAGCGAACATCCCGTCGCGCATCGCATTCAAAGTCTCCAGCGCCCTCGAGTCGCGCATCATCCTTGATGCGGGCGGCAACGCCGACAAACTCGTCGGCAACGGCGACATGCTGTACGCGCCCGTAGGCACCTCCAAGCCTATGAGGCTCCAGGGGACCCTCGTCTCGGACGCGGAGCGCGAGAGCGTCATAGACTATATAAAGCGGAGCGGCGAATCGCAGTACTCCGAAGAGGTCATGGAGGAAATAGAAAAAGCCGCCGTCGAAAAGGCGGGCGGCGACAAGGCGGATGCTGAATCCGGGAGCGAGGAACCCGGCGGCAGCGAATATGACGAGCTTCTGCCGCAGGCAGTCAACGTGATCTTCGAGACGAACCAGGCCTCGGTCTCCATGCTGCAGCGCCGTCTCAAGCTCGGCTACTCGCGCGCTGCTCGCATAGTCGACCAGATGGAGCAACTTGGCGTCGTGGGCCCGTATGAAGGCTCGAAGCCGCGCGCGCTGCTCGTCACGCGGGAGCAGTGGCGCCAGATGCAGTACGTCAACGGCATCGCGCCCGTGGACACACCCTTCCCCGACGACGAATAGCACAAGGGGACGGTTCTCTTGTGCTGCCCCTACGATATCCGAACGCCGAAAATGATGCAGCCGCGGGTGCCGACGACGACCATGTTCCCATAGACAGCAGGGGAGGCCTCGGCGTTGCTGCCCGTGCGGAACTTATCCAGTATCTCGCCAGTCGTGCCCCGCACGAGGAACATCGTGCTGCTGGCGTCGCAGACAACCAGATAGCCTGTCCCTGCGTCTGTGTACACCGCAACAGGCGAGCTCCAGCCGTAGCTGGGCAGAACATTCTCCCAAACAATCTCACCGGTGTACTTGTCGAACGCGACCAGTACGCCGCCGCCACCCATGTTTCGCACCTTGGCGACCCAGAAGATAACCAGGTGCGACATATCGCCGCGCCCGACGACAGGCGTCGCCAACACGCCGCCGCTCACCGCGATGTCAAGATGGCAAGGGTATGTGTGCTCCCACAGCAGGTCGCCGTTTTCCGCATTCAGCTTACGAATATACGCAAGGCCGCCGGCGCCCTGATACTCCACGCCGCAGGCGGTGTAGAGTGCGAGCAGCCCGTTTTCTTCTTCCCAGTCTAAAACAGGCGACGCGTCAGTATCGTCGGTGCAGTCGCGGACCCAAACCGGCGTGAACGTCATAAGGTCGACACACTGCACGAATCCGGTGCTGTCGGCCGTGAAAGCGTAGTTTGCGAACGCCGCGAGCGAGCTTTCCATAGACCTTCTCTTCATAGTACCGGTATTGTACCGGTACTTTACAAACTCCGGGTCGATGGAGATCTCACCGGCTTCGAGGTCGAACACAGTATTCAGCTTGATATTGTAAAGCAGGCCGTTCTCGCCGTTGAGTATCATGCGATCGTTCGGGATGTCGAAGAGCGGGTTGCCGTCAAAAGCCCCCCATGTCATCAGCGCGAAATTGTCCGTGCCGTTAAGATAATACATCCGCTTGAAATCGAAAAGCGAGTAGATATAGTAGCCGTTGCGCCCGGTCGTCTTGATGTCGCCCTGCCCGATATAGAGGATCGGGTATCCGCGCGGGTCGACAGTGACGGCGCCTTTGATCGGCTCGCCGAAGTTGAGCCTGTTGCGCGTCGGTTTCCCGTCTTCCAGATCGAAAAAGTAGACATACCCGTCCACCGCGCCCTGGATGACTTCGACAAGACCCTCCTTGTCAATCTTCCCCGGGAGCAGGTTCATCTTTTGCTGCAGCTCGTAGTCCCACTTGATAATCGCAGGCTGGCCCGTCCATGCCGTGCCGGACCAGTTGGCAAGGGTGCCTGTGCCGACGCGGTAAACCTCTGTCAGCTTCTCTTCGGTGATATCTGCCGTGCCGTAAGTCGCGCTGTCGCGGAAATTGTTCCCCCGGAAAGTCGTGACGCCCTCGACTTTCGTGTAATCCTCAGGCATTGTGAACTGAATAAGCTCGGGGTTTAGGTACTCCTCGACAGTAGTGCCGCCCGCCTGCACGGCGTAGGTGTACTTGAGAACTTCGCGCAGCGGATCGGTATCATCTACGCAGCCCGGCGAGAACGTGAGCCATGGCGGCGGAGGCGGAGGTTCGGGCTCCGGCTCCGGCTCGAGTTCCGGCTCCGTCTCCTGCGGCGTCTCCTGCGACGCCTCCGTCTGAGCTTGCGGCGTTGAGGACGTCTGCGGAGTCTGGGAAGCGGTTGGCGAGAGTTCCGATGAAGGTTCGACCGATGATTCCGGCGGCGACACCTGCTGGCTCTCGCCCGGAGCGCCCGAGATGCTCAGCGTTTCGTTTGCGCGATTATTCAAACACGAGACCATAAGCAGCACGACCATGCACAATATGGCAAGCAAAGCCGCCGCAAGCGTTATCCCGCGTTTTTGTCTGTTCGTATGTCCCATAACTAACCTCCGATAACCGACTGCCTAATCACAGCCTAATGGCTGTGGCAGCCATTGTGCCCACCGCTAAAAAAGCTCTTCCATGTTTACTTCAGACTGAAAGACTCCGGAGTACTTGCCGGGCTTCACTCCATACGTCGTTATCATCGTTAAGTGGAGCGCTTTTCGGGTTTTTGTCTCGCTGCGGAATGTTTCAACCTTACCGCGCAGGGCAAGATCATAGGCGCGGTCAATCTCAAACGGACCCTTTGCGTACTTTATTTCGCAAAGATTGACCACCCTGTCAGCGCGATCGATTACAAGATCGATTTGCGCTCCGCCCTCATCGCTCCGGCTGATCCATGACGAAACATCGGTGTGTACGCCCGATATCCCAAGCGCTTTCTTTATCTGAGGAGCATGGGCGAGGCACACTTGTTCGAAGGCACTGCCGCTCCACGCGCGGTGGACTGCGCTGTCTGTGAATGAGCTCCAATGATCCCCGCTGTCCGCTTTTCGCGCAAATGTCAAATGAAAAGAAACGAAGGGGTCTGAAAGGTGGTACAGCGATCTGAATCTTTCGTTCCCGAACGGTTTGTAAATGCGAATAAAACCGCATTCCTCCAACTCATGCAGGATCCTCGTCAAGTTCCCGCCATTTCCAAAGTCGATGTGTTTAGCTATTGCTTCGCGCGTCAGACCCTTCTTCTTGACATGAAGAGCTTCCAGTACCTTAAGATGCTTTGCAGGGTTTGCAAACAGCGTGTCCATC
>WRJQ01000036.1 GCA_009778485.1 Oscillospiraceae bacterium | reverse complement strand
GGATGATAGCCAGCACCTGCGGGTCGGAGTATGTCAGGTAGTGGTTGCCCGTGTACTCGATGATGACGCTGTCCTTGTCCATATCCGGCATCGTGATAGCCGGCTGGCTCTTTGGGTCGCGCGTATGTGCCACGTCGAACTTCGTCCAGTTCAGCTTCCCGCCGCCTGTGCCGCCGAGCGTGCTGTATGAGAAGGTGGAAAAAGGCGGTGGGGCTAACGGTGCAGAACCTATCGGTGGCAGCACCGGCGTCTCGTACGGCTGATAAACTTCTTGAATGAAACTGACGTTCAGGATGTCATAACCGTTGCCGTTGATGTCGCCCGATACCGCGTTATACTCTGAGAATCCGTCCGAGTGCGCGCGGGTATCCGTACTCCACCAGCCCCATTTATTATCTGCCGGGACTTCGGTTTCACCGTCGTACTTCTTGTCGTCCAGCTCGTACTCCAGGGATATCGAGCCTTCGACGTACTTTGCCAGGACGCTGTCGACGTAGATGAGCGTGTAGTCGCAGCCGGCCGGCTTTACTACGGCCGAGTTCGTGCGCATGAAAGGCAGGCTGTAGTAATGCTCGTCGAAGCCGTTATTGCTCGTGAACTGCGTCGTCGTCTCATCGCCAATCTCTATCGTGATGAACGAGCCGTCGACGACCTTGAGCGTCTCGGCCACGTCGACAACGAGCCCCGCCGTTTCATCGTACATGTAGGTCACGACTGTGCGCTTCGAGTTGCCGCTCGCGTCGGAGACCGGCTGGCCTGTCATTACGAGCTCTTTGTTATTGTCTCCGGTTATATCGCCCATCGTGAACGAGGCCCTGATCTGCTGTCCGACGTCGCCCGCTTCGAGGTCTACCTGCGTTTGCTTTTGCAGCATGCCGCCGGAGGCTCCCCACAGTACTGCAGCCTTGCTCGCGGTGTAATCGACGAGTACAGATTGCGGAGCTGCGTAGGTCATTGTTGCTAAGATGAGAGGAAATTTGACGTCTCTGCGATCGGTCCTGTACAGCGCCCTGCCGTATGAGATCGCGAGGTCGTCAATGCCGTTGCGGTTGATGTCGCCGGCGCAGAGCGAGACCATGTTCGGGATGTTGTCTCCACTCCTGCTGAGTGCATAGCTCCAGACTCTGCTCCAGTTGCCCATGTCGAGCCAGTCGCTCGCTCCGGAGTTCCCTGTGCGCTGGTACTTGTAGATGTCCACGCGGGGGTTGTCCTGCTCGCCGACGTATACGGCAATCTCGCTCGTCCCGTCGCCGTCGAAGTCGCCGCAGGCTATCTGCAGCATGTTCTGCCAGCGGCTTTCTTTCTGGTACTGCTCGGCGCCTCCGCCTGCCCAGTTCGGCGTCGTCTCACCGAGAAACTTTGCGTCACTATAACGCCCGGTTTTGGCGTCGAAGACGTAGAGGTTGAGTTGCTGTCTGTTGCCATCCTTAGTGTCGATGGTCTCAAACCCGACGTAGGCCACTTCGCCCACAAGGCCGTCGCCGTCGAAGTCGCCAACCGCGCCTGCGGAGAGGACGGCGTTTATCGGCATGCTCGTCGCGTTTACGCCGTTCATGCTGACGTCGCTGTATTTTACGTTGTTATTATTGTTGCCAAAGATATTGTACCCTGACTGTCTGGCGAGCAACAGTTCGTAGACAACGTTGCCTGCCATCTTTTCCCTGCCGTAGGGGTTGCCCGTATCGTCTCCGTCGTAACCGTCAGGTATGACGGAGGTGTCGAATCCGAGCGCCGTGAAGATGTCCGAGTCTTGCCCCTGGAAGGCATTCCCGGCGTTCGTCGCCGCGAGCGCTTTGCTTCCTAAGAAGTCGAGGTTCGGGATGAATCCCAGGACCATCACCAGAACCAGCGCCACGCTGATAAGCTTGTATAACTTCCCTCTCATGTTTCTACCTTGCCTTTCTTTTTACGGGAGCCTAATACTGGTACCGGCTCCTTAGTCTATTGATTTTGCCGGGGGTCAGGTATTGCTTGAGTCTGCAACAAGTGACTGTGCTCGGGGTTCGTCCGAACCTTTGTGTCCGGGGTTCCCTTGAACCTCTATTCTTGTCGCACATATATATAAAAAGCCGAACTGATTTCTTCTGTTGGCAGAAATCCGTTCGGGCTGTATGCGCGGATAATGAGGGATGCGGCGTACTCCCCGGGCCGGAGCGGGTACGCGGCGACAATCGCGCCGGTCGTCTCGCCGGGCGCGATATTGCCGGAGATATAGTAGCTCGTGCCGGTGGATACGGCCGGGTCGGCGTCGGGTCTGCCGGGTTGCGCGTCGGGCGCCTCGGAGTTGCCGGAGGCGGCGCTGAGGTCGCTGTCTTCGTTCTCCAGGACGATCTCGAAGACGAGCGTGCAATCGTTGTGCGGCGGATTCGCGAGCTCGACGTCCAGTTGCGTGTCGCCGGCTTTTATATAGATGTCGCCGATGGCGGGGTACGAGATTTCGCTTTGCTCAGATGATACGAACTCCTGCGGAAAGCTTGCCATAGGCACGCCTGCGTCTTCGATTATTACTTTGTCACCGTCTGTGGGCAGGAACTGCATTAGCGCGGCCATGCCGAGCACGACTGCCGCGCAGGCTGCCGTAGCTATCGCGCTTGTGCGCGGGTGCTTTCTTACCGGCTTGCTCATTGGGTTCGTTTGCGTCGCTTCGCTTTGGCTCTTGCTTTGGTTCGCCCGTTCCGCGGGCGCGGTGTTTTCATGCCAGTTGTGAGCCCAATGCGAGCGGAATGCGTACGTATCTTCGAGCCCCTGCTCGATCCACATGAAGCCGAGGCCGGCTTCGCCGACTTGCTTCACCAGTCTTGAAAGGGAGGCCCTCGCAGCGCTGCGTTGCGCCGGGTCGTTCCCCGCGTTCCAAATGCTCTCGCATATACTGTTGAAGGTCATCGCTTTGCCTTCTTGCGCGGCGAGCATGGCGAGGGTATCAAATTCTTTGTCGCTGAGCAGCAGTTGTGTGCCCATAACTGTTTCCGCCTTTTTCGTTCGCTTGTCCAGGTTTAGCGGCCCGGCAAGCTGTATGCATGGCGTGTTGCCGCCGTTGATGCTGATGTTCATATCGCTCATCCGTCATCATTTGGCTTCGCGTGGAAGCCGCCTCCTCGCAAATTGTTGAAATTTTTCTTCAGAATGTAGAATAATGTGTTGATAGACAAAAATGTGCGAAAGTCGCAGAATTGCGACTTTCGCACGGGAACACAGGGGGACGCAAGACAGGGGGACGGTTCTCTTGTCTTGGCTTGCCAAGACAAGAGAACCGTCCCCCTGTCTTGCCCCCTACTCGCGTTCGAAGATGTAGCCTTCGCCTCGCTCCGCGCTTATCGTGTAGCCGGAGCCTTCGAGTTTTTTCCTGAGCCTGTAGACTATGTTCTTGAGCGAACTGTCTTCAGGCGGCTCTTTTTCACCCCACGCTTTTTCGTACAGAAACTTCGATTCCAGCACTACTTCGGGGCGCTGCGCGAACTGCTGCAGCAGAGAGTACTCCTTCTGCGACAGCGCCAGATCGCTGCCGTTCAGGAACGCTTTCCCCTGCGCAGGTTCCAGCCTCAGCGGACCGACGTGCAGGGCTTCGGGGATCAGCGCGGCGCGCCTGAGCAGCGCTTCGACCCTGATGAGGAAGACAGACAGTTCGTAGGGCTTCGTCAGGTAGTCGTCGCCTCCGGACTCCAGCCCGCTTATAATATCCTGCGGCGTGCCCATCGCTGTGAGCATCATCACAGGTATGTTCGAGTGTTTCCTGAGCTGATACAGAAAGTCAAGGCCGCTGCCGTCCGGCAGCAGGACGTCCAGGACTATGGCGCTGGGTGCTTCCTGTTCCATTATCGTGTGCGCTTCCGCGAGCGAAAAGGCTTGCTTGAGCTTGTACCCGTGGCGCTCGAGGATTCTTTTGTTGCTCGCTTGCACTATGGGTTCGTCTTCGACTAGGAGCAGGTAGCCTCTGCTGCTCATGCTGATGATCACCTCTTTCCTGTGCGTTAGGTAGTGGGTACCTGAACAACCACGCCCGGCAACCCATTACATATATACGGGCAATGTGAAGTGCACCGCTGTCCCCCGGCCATAGTCGCTTTCGATCCAAATCGTTCCGCCGTGTGCTTCGATGGCGCTCATGCTGATGGCAAGCCCAAGCCCTGTGCCGCCTTCCGACACACCGCGCTTGAAAGCCTGGGGCAGGATGTCAGGGTTTACGCCCGTGCCGTTGTCGCGCACCGTTACGATAACGAGCTGCGCGTCAGCGTTGTCCAGTGCGCCTTCCGCCGAGGCAGATATCGAGATCTCCCCGTTGCGTGTGTACCGGTTGGCGTTGGAAACAAGGTTCGAGAGCACCTGCAGGATCATGTCCGTGCTGCCGAACACTCGCGGAAGGGAGGCGGGGACATCAACCACCAGGCTGTTTCCCTGTCGCTGCAGGAGCGCGCGGTGGCTTTCCGCCCCTTCGCGCAGCAGCATGGCAAGGTCAAGCGGCTCCATGTCCTGCGTGTTGTCGTGCAGCACCGCGTATTTCATCGCGTTATCCACTATCCGCGCGAGGTACATGACCTCGTGCTGCGCGTTTTTCATGTTGCTGCGAATAATATCTTTATCTACCTCGTAGTCCAGCATGTCCTCCACGTCAAGTATGCTGGCGGAGATCGCGGTAAGCGGGGTTTTAAAGTCGTGGCTCATGTTATGGTAGAACTCGTTCTTTATCAGGTTGAGGCGGTCGAGCAGCTCATTCTTCTCGCTCAGCGCTTGCTCCGAGCTGTGAATTTCGGCAAACTGCCTGGCGAGTATCACGCTTTGCGTCATAACCATATACATATTATTAATTACCGGGGTCATGTACAGCAGATGGTCCGCAAAGTATTTCGCGAAGAATCCGACGACAAGGTACAGCACGAGGGCTACTATGTACAGCCACATCACTTTGCTCTCGCGGAGCACCCTCGAGCGCAGCGCTTTGTACAGCGCGACGCTGATCGGAATCGCCGCCGCGACCGCGAACACAGGCGTTATCCAAGCGACGTTCGTGGGCAGCAGGCTGAACGCCGCTATGCCGCCCACGCAGTAGGCTACCATCCACAGTTTCTTCCCGGTTATCCATTCCCTGTCGAACACATATAGGCTGAACATGCCGACGAAGGTTGCGGTAAGGAAGAACAGGACGAGGAATATCCTCGCGTCGAGTATCCCCGATGTCGTCGAGAACCAGCCGGCGAAGTCGCTCAGCCCGTCGGTTTCGAGCGCCAGTCGCCAGAAGCACATGAAGCATAGCAGCGTGAACAGGAGGTATACCGTCATCCTGCGCCGCATCATATACAGCGAGAGGTGGTAAAACGCCGAGGCGAGTATGAATCCCATCGCGATGATGTACAGCGAGCGCGTGCGGTACACCCACGAGTACATCGACTCGCTTTCGGCAAGTTTGATGATGTTGTTCATGTGGGGGCGCATCCAATGGTAGTTGCTGGCCTGGATCACGACTTCGACGGCTCCCGATCTTGCTTTCACCGGAATCAGGACGCTTTCGAAGGATGGTTCCCCGTCGTCGGGGTTATCCGCGACGACGCCCGCGCTTTCGACGAATTCTCCGTTGATATAGAGTTTATACGCGGTGTATATTTCAGGCATATACAGCATGAGCTGGCGCGTGTCGCCGGTCAGAATCGTTATGCGGTAGGTCGCGTAGGTGTTGAGGTAATCCGCATCGCCGCCCCAGTTGTGAGGGACGTTGAGCAGTTGCGGGTCGCGCTGCGCAGGGAGTGCCGCGATCTCCTGCGGGGTAAGCAGGCTTTCTTCGTATATTTCCCATTCTCCCGTGAGCAGGTACACGGACTTGCCCAGGTCCTCCGCGCGCAGGTCCAGCGTTCCGCGCTCCGCGTTCACGCGCGTCTGCCCCAATGGCAGGCACATGAACACAATGAATACTGCCAATATGAGAAACAGCAGGATTACCGGGAGTAGCACAGGTGATTTTTTCATAGCATCTACCTTCAGGCGCAGATTCGTACTGTCGGGGTTTGAAAGCGCCATTTGCAGCCGACGGCGGGGCGTGATGGTACTTTCATCATAATTATACACGTTTGCCGACCAATTGCAAATTATGTTTCCTTCGCTTCGCCACTACTTGAAAACGCGCATCGGTTGTGTTATTATTACGCCAACACGCAGCATCCTTAAGATAGAGAGGTATGTAAATAATGATAAAATCTTCTCATTATTCTCGTAGTTCTTATAATTCTCATAAAAAACCGCTGGCAGCCTTCCTCGCGCTGGCTATAGCGCTCAGCCTGCTCGCAGCGCTGCCCGTGGCGGCGGGAGCTTCGCCCACAGGCCCTTCTATGGCAAACTTCAAGCTTGTCAACACATACGCGAGAGGCCATTTCCCCGATGTCGACGAGACGCAGTGGTATGGGTACGACGTCCAGCAGACGGTGGCGCTGGCCTATCAGCACGGCCTGATGAAGGGTAGCGACAGCGGCATGTTCAACCCCGACGGAAACGTCACGGTGGCGGAGGCCATCACGGTGGCTGCGAGGGTGCACAACCTGTATGGCGGCGGCACGGGCGTATTCGTGCAAGGCGATCCATGGTATCAGGTGTATGCGGACTACGCGCTCGCGAACCAGATTATCGCCGCAAGGGATTTCGCTGACTATCAGCGGCCGGCGACCAGAGCCGAGATGGTCTATGTATTCTCCCGGGCGCTGCCCGAAGAGGAGTTCCCTGAGCGCAACACCGTAACCTCGCTGCCCGACGTGGACAGCAACACCCCCTACAGCGAGTTCATCATCCTGATGTATAAAGCCGGCATTCTGACCGGCAACGATGCAAGCGGCACGTTCGCGCCCAATACAAGCATAAACCGCGCACAGGCTGCGGCAATCATCAGCCGGGTCATCCTCCCGGGCAAGAGGACCGTCGGCAGGTCCTATCCGGCTTCGGAGCAGGTTACGGTTGCAAAGTACGACAGCGTCGGAGACTTCTGCGAGGGTATGGCTCATGTCAAGCTGAATGGGAAACTCGGCTTCATCGACAAAACCGGAAAGGAAGTCGTGCCTCTAAAGTATGACGCCGTAAGGGACTTCTGCGATGGCATGGCTTGGGTGTTTTCCGGAGGCAAGGGCGGCTTTGTCGATAAGGAAGGCAACGAAGTCGTGCCGTTGATTTTTGACGGATCGAGAGATTTCTGCGAGGGGATGGCGCGGGTCACGCTTGACGAGAAACGCGGCTACGTAGACATGGCCGGAAGGCTGGTCGTGCCCGCGATATATGAGGCGTCGAATGACTTCCAGGACGGGCTGGCCTGGGTCAAGCTAGGCGATAAAGTCGGATACATCGACAAAACAGGCAAGGAGGTCGTCCCGGTTATTTATGACGGCTCCAGGGACTTCATTGAGGGGATGGCGCGGGTCACGCTTGGCGATAAACGGGGTTTTGTCGATATGGAGGGTAATCTTGTTATCGACACGATATATGACGACTCCTTTGATTTCTCTGAAGGATTCGCCCTGGTTCATGTTGGCGATAAGAGAGGCTTCATTGACAAGACCGGAGCTATGATCGTGCCTCCGGTCTACGATGGCGCGAGGCCTTTTTGCGATGGCATGGCCTGGGTTCAGTCGGAGGAGCTGGGCAAGGGCGGGTTCATCGATACTACAGGCGCCCTGGTAGTGCCGCTCATCTATGATGGGTCAAGGGATTACTGCGAGGGGATGGCGCGCATTACGCTGGATGGGAAGCGGGGCTTCGTGGATAAAGCGGGCAACGAGGTCGTCGCCCCGATATACGATGGCGCCAACGACTATGCGGACGGGCTGGCCTGGGTTCAGTCGGACGGCAAGATTGGTTATATTGACAAGGCGGGCGATGTGGTCGTGCCGATTATTTATGACGGCATGAGGGATTTCGCCGAGGGTATGGCTATTGCCTGGTCGGGCGATAAGATTGGTTTCGTCGATACTGCGGGAAGATTGGTCGTCCCGACGATTTACGACGCGGGGAACGATTATATCGGCGATTTAGCCTGGGTCAAACTCGGCGACAAAGTCGGCTATATAGACAAGACCGGCAGGGTCGTCCTGCCGATAATATATGATGGCACCAGGGCGTTTTGCGACGGTATGGCGCGGATCACGCTGGATGAGAAGCGGGGCTTCATTGACGAGGCAGGCAACCTGGTCGTGCCGCCTATCTATGATGCCGCAGCCGACTACTGCGAGGGTTTTACCTGGGTTCAGCTTGCCGGCAAGAAGGGGTTCATCGACAAGGCCGGCGTAGTCGTCGTCCCGATTATTTATGACGACGTTGGCGAGTTCCACGAGGGTGTTGCCTGGGTCAAGCTTGGCGATAAGTACGGTTTCGTCGATTCTGCCGGCAATGAGGTGACGTGAGGTGTTTGAACGGGGTACCCCTTTCAGTTGCTTTCCTTCTGTAGCCGCTAGCGGATTACGAACGCTGCCTTTATCTCTTTTTTGAACATTGGGAACTGCTCTTGCTCCGGTATGCTGTCGAGCCAGCCTATGCAGTAGGCTGTGGCCGGAGATATGACGTTCGATATTCTTGTGCGCGTCTGGTAACAGACGCGCATTATGTCGTCGGGACAGTTTGTGGCGACGTACTCGACGAACTCCGCGCTCACGCCATCGTACGAGTATGCAACGTAGAGTTCGACAGCACCGTACATATGGAGTATCTCGTGCGCGTACTCGGATGGCACGCCGTCGTTGCCCGCGAATATGACGGCTCTTTCATGGTAACGTTCTATTGAGTCGTAGCCGTAGCGGTATGGGGTGGCGTACTCCCATCCCTTCGCGTTAACAAACACGACATACCCTATGCTGTCCGTGCGGTATTTGTCAGCCAGTGTGTCGTAGGGAATCCGCTCCTCGATGAAGGCGTGCATGTCCTCGTTCGTTTTCTGCGCGGCGGCGGTTACTTGCGGGGTGAAGGCTCCGTCGCTTGGGATTTGGAAAAAATCTCCTTCGTATTTCATGTCATAGCGGAGGTCGGCGCTGCTTCGGAAGTCGTAGATGAGTTCGACGGTTTTCCCGTATTTCTTCCCTTCGCTTGCTATGAAGTCCGCGGCGATGGCGAGGTTGGCCGCTGCTTTTGATATTTCCGCTTCAGTCCATGCCGTGCCTCCGACGGAAACGAACACGCTCACAAGCAGGTTGCGCCCTTCGAGGAACTTGGCGCTGCCTTGCGGGGCGTCGAAATAGCTTTTGCTGTAGGCGCCGGCCACGTACTCTTCTTCGTCTTCGCCTTCGCCTTCGTCCGGGTCGCCTTGCTCTCCCGCCGCTTCGCTCTGCTCCGCTTCGATGTAGCCTTTCGCGGTGTCAATGATGACTGTTTCGTTTTCCGCGTCCCAAATGACGCCAAAGTCGAACGTCTGCCCGACGTCGCGAAGTTTGAAGTAGTTGTTGCCCCCTATGGTGTATGCGGTGAGTTCTATGCTCCGGCCGTTTAGGAAGATTGTGGACGCAGTCGGGTTCGGCGTTTTTTCTCCTTCGCCTTTCCCGGTCATTTCTCCGCCGATGATGGTGTACGGGGCGCTGCTTGTCAGCCTTATCGCGTTGCTTTCGGCGTCCCATATCACTTCGAACTGTTTTTGCGTGCCGTTTATCGCGTAAGCGAGGTCTCGCAGCTTGAAGTAGTTGTTGCCGTTTATTATGTATGCGTCGAAGGTGACGTCTTTGCCGTCGACAAGTACCGTGGACGCCGTCGGGCGCGCGACCGGCGGGGCTGCCGCTGCGGGTAGCGCGTATGCTGTCGCGGGCAGCGTCTCCGTTTGCCCAGTTTGCAATATATTCGCAGTCGCCGGCTCTCGCGTCCCTGCCGCTGCGCTTCCGGGCAGCCCTGCCGCGGCGACGAAGGCAAACGCGAGCAGCAGGCTTATTGTTTTTTTCCGGATCGTGCTAATTCCCATTCCAATCACTCATTTCAACAAAATTGAGTTCATACTCCGGCGCCGTTGGCTGTGTTTGCAATAGCTGCCATCTCGTCTGCCATACTGTTGCTGTGGGGTTCCTCGACCTTGTTCCCTCTAAACCTGAGGTCCTTGAGCTCCAGCGACGAGTCTTCGCCTAATCTGATTTGCTGTAATAATTCATCAGTAGTGTCAAGCATTGTCCATACCCTCCTGGTCACACGCTAACCGGTACTCCATTTATAGCACGTTATGCTGCATAAAGCAATAGGCATGTATCGCCCGGAAATTTCTCGTTTCAATTTACGCAAAACTGTGGTAATATGGCTGAAACATGACTTTTGCTATGCCGTACAGGCGGTGCATAATCTGAGGAAAGGCAGGGCGCCTGAATGGACAAAAAAGCGCTCGTCGTTGAAGACGACAGGAACATAGCAGAGCTTTTGAGGCTGTACCTCGAAAAAGACGGTTTCGCAGTCACCATCGCGGAAAACGGCGCTGCAGGGGTCGCCCAGTTTGAGCAGAACTCGCCCGACCTCGTGCTGCTGGACATCATGCTGCCTGTAATAGACGGCTGGAGCGTCTGCAAGGAGATAAGGGCGGTCTCGAACGTTCCGATCATTATGATCACCGCCAAAGGCGAGACTTTGGATAAGGTCACCGGGCTCGAAATGGGCGCGGACGACTATCTCGTAAAGCCCTTTGAAGTGGGCGAGCTCCTGGCGCGCGTCCATGCGGTGATGCGCCGCACGGGCTCTTCGGACGAAACGGGCGCGCGGAGGCTCGAGTTTGAGAGCTTAGTCATAGACATGGATTCTTTCGAGCTGCATGTTGCGGGAAAGCGCGTCGACGCGCCGCCTAAAGAAATGGAGCTCATCTTCCACCTGGCTTCGTCGCCAAACAGAGTGTATACGCGCAACCAGTTGCTGGACGAGGTCTGGGGTTTCGATTATTTCGGGGACTCGCGGACTGTCGACGTGCACGTCAAGAGGCTTCGCGAGAAGCTGGAAAATGTCAGCGACAAGTGGTCGCTCAAAACAGTCTGGGGCATCGGATATAAGTTTGAGCTGCTCGAAGAGCGGCAGGAGTAGTAAGGCACCGTGAGACAAAGCATATTTTTCAGGAACTTCCTCATCACCGCGCTTATCGTTCTCGTCAGCTTCACTCTCCTCGGGGGGCTGTCGACAGCCTGGAGCTACAGGCTCATGACTTCCGAGAAGAAAGAGACGATGTCCAACGCGCTCAGAGAGGCTTCGAGGTACATCACGACGCAGTACATCGACGACGGGTTCGATTTGCGCGATTTGAACCTGAACAGGACGCTGGCTATGATATCCGGCGTTTCCGGTTTCGACCTTATAGTCGCGGACACCGAAGGGGTGATCACCGCCTCATCCGATACGGATTTCAGGCATATCGGCAAGTCCATACCGGGGCCCGCGCTTACCGCGGCTTCTTCCGGCGGGTATAACGTCATCCTGACGACGCTTGGGCAGATTTACCCCGAGCTCCGCCAGGCCGTGGGCGCGCCTCTCACGGTAGGCTCTGGCAGCGAGCAGTATGCGTACGGGTTCCTCTTCGTCTCAAGCGACTCCTCCGCTTTCAGGCAGGCGTGGCGCCACTTTACGGGCATGTATATCCTTATCGCCGTCAACGTCATGGCGCTGACCTTCGTGATCTCTTTTCTCACGACTAAGAAACAGGCCAGGCCTCTTAACGATATGGCCGCTGCCGCAAGACGTTTCGCGCGGGGCGATTTCTCTACCCGCGTCGAAGATTACGGCAGGCTCGACGAGATAGGCCAGCTCACGCTGGCGTTCAACGCGATGGCCGATTCGCTTGAAAACTCCGAGAGTCTGAGGCGCGAGTTCATCGCGAACGTTTCGCACGAGCTCAAGACTCCCATGACTGTCATATCCGGTTTCACCGATGGCATTCTGGATGGGACGATCCCTACAGACGACATGACTCGCTACCTCGACGTGATTTCTTCAGAAACGCGGAGGCTCTCCAGGCTGATCGCCAGCATGCTCGATATGTCGAGGCTGCAGTCCGAGGACTCCGAGGCAATCCTGCAAGGCTCCTTCGACGTCGCGGAGGTCGTGGGGCTCGCGCTTCTCAGCCTTGACGGGAAGACCGGCGCGCGCGGCGTCGAGGTGAACGCTGTCTTGCCCGAAGAGCCCGTCATCGTGCGCGGGAGCAAGGATTCGATAACGCAGGTTGCGTATAATCTGATCGATAATGCGATTAAGTTCTCTTCGCCGGGCGATGCAATCGGTATTGAGGTCTGGAAGCAGGGCCCGCGCGTGTATGTCTCTGTGGAGAACAGCGGAGAGACTATCCCCGAGGAAGAGCTGCCGTTCATTTTCGACAGGTTCCATAAGGCGGATAAATCCCGCAGCGAGGATCGCGACGGCGTGGGTCTCGGGCTTTACATAGTCAAGACGATTCTCGATAAGCATTTTGAGGACGTTTTCGTCACGAGCGGCGGAGGCGTCACAAGGTTTGTATTTACATTATCTCTCATATAGCGGCAGGAAATGCGAAAGGAACGGTATAATGCTCAACTCTGAAGTATCAATGGATAAAATAACCGCGCTGTGCAAGGGCAGGGGGTTCGTCTACGCCGGCAGCGAGATTTACGGCGGGCTCGCGAACTCATGGGATTACGGCCCGCTCGGAGTCGAGCTGAAGAACAACGTAAAGAGCGCGTGGTGGCGAAAGTTCGTCAGGGAGAACCCCTACAACGTCGGCCTCGACAGTTCCATATTGCTCAATCCCAAGGTCTGGGAGGCTTCGGGTCATGTCGTGAGCTTCAACGACCCCCTCATCGACTGCAAATCCTGCAAGATGCGCCACCGCGCCGATAAGCTCATCGAGGATTGGTGCTGGGAGCAGGGTATCACAGACGTCAACCCGGCTGTCATGGACGACGCCGCGCTGATGGAGTATATCCGGGATAAAGGCATCTGCTGCCCCGGCTGCGGGAAGAATGATTTTACTGATGTACGTAAGTTTAATATGATGTTCAAGACCTTCCAGGGGGTCACGGAGGACAGTTCCACGGAGCTTTATCTGCGCCCGGAGACGGCGCAGGGGATTTTCATCAACTTCAAGAATGTCCTGCGCACGACGAGGCGCAAGATACCCTTCGGCATCGCGCAGGTCGGCAAGTCGTTTCGAAACGAGATAACGCCCGGCAACTTCATATTCCGCACGCGCGAGTTTGAGCAGATGGAGATGGAGTTCTTCTGCAAGCCCGGGACGGAGCTTGAGTGGTTCGACTACTGGCGCGGGTTCTGCCGAGACTGGCTCTTGTCGCTCGGCTTGCGCGAGGAGTCTATCCGCGCGCGCGACCACGCGAAGGAGGAGCTGTCGCATTACTCCAACGCGACGACTGATTTTGAGTTCCTTTTCCCCTTCGGCTGGGGCGAGCTTTGGGGCGTCGCTTCGCGCACGGACTTCGATCTGACTGCGCATCAGAATGCTTCCGGGGAGAGCATGGAGTATTACGACCAGGAGAATGACGAGAAGTTCATCCCCTACGTCATCGAGCCGGCGCTCGGCCCTGACAGGATGTCGCTGGCTTTCCTTATCGACGCTTACGACGAGGAGGTCGTGGACGCGCAGAAGAACGACGTGCGCACAGTCCTGCGGCTGCACCCTGCTCTGGCTCCTTACAAGTGCGCGGTCCTGCCTCTTTCGAAGAAGCTTGTCCCCGCCGCGCAGGAGCTTTACATGAAGCTCGCGAAGCATTTCATGGCCGACTACGACGACAGCGGCTCTATCGGCAAGCGGTACCGCAGGCAGGATGAGATCGGTACACCTTTTTGCGCAACCTACGACTTTGAATCCGAGGGCGACGGCTGCGTCACAGTCCGGGATAGGGACTCCATGGATCAGGTGCGCATGCCGATCGAGGAAGTCGCGGCATACATACAAGGCAAGCTGGATTTTTAGTAAATGACACTTAATGAGTTTTTCGCGAATAACCCGCGCGTCGCGGTCGCTTTGTCCGGCGGCGCGGATTCGTCGTACCTGCTGTACGCCGCAAAGGCAGCCGGCTGCGATACCCGGGCGTACTTCCTGAAATCGCAGTTCCAGCCCCGCTTCGAGCATGACGACGCGAAGCGCGCCGCACAGTTCGCCGGGGCGCCTTTAGTTATTCGCGAGCTGGATGTGCTGGGAGTCGGCGCTGTCGCTGCGAATCCTCCGGACAGGTGCTACCACTGCAAGCTGGCGATGTTCACAAAGCTGCGGGAGATAGCCCGGGCCGACGGGTTCGACCTTCTATGCGACGGCACGAACGCGGACGATGAGGAGGGCGACAGGCCGGGTATGCGCGCGCTGCGCGAACTCGGCGTCGTCTCGCCGTTGCGCGAGTGCGGTCTGACTAAGGCCGATGTTCGCCGGCTTTCGCAGGACGCGGGCCTCTTCACTTATCGCAAGCCGTCGTACGCCTGCCTGGCTACGCGCATCCCGGCCGGCACAGAGATAACCGCCGAGCTGCTCGGGAAGATCGAGCGCGCCGAGGGCGCGATGTCCGCCATGGGATTTTCCGACTTCCGTGTACGCCTCGTGCCTCCGCGCGGCGCGAAGATTCAGTTGCCGGAGCCGCAGTTTTTCCTCGCGCTGGAGTTACGCGGGGATATCCTCGCCGCGCTGGGCGGGGACTTTGACAGCGTTGCGCTGGATTTGGCCCCAAGGTGATTCTGTTAGGAAGGATTAGACGTCAATATGGAGCATGATAGCATTCTTGAGCTGCTGGAAAGCGTAAAAACCGGCGCGGTGACGCCTGAAGAGGCGCTGCTGCAGTTGAAGAAGCAGCCTTTTGAAGACTTGGGCTTTGCCAAGATCGACCACCACCGCGGGCTTCGCCACGGAGTCAGCGAGGTAATCTTCGGCGAGGGAAAGACACCTGAACAGATCGAGGGAATCGTTTCCGCGATGGCGGGGCGGGGCCAGAAGAATATTATGATAACGCGCCTGTCGCAAGATAAGGCCGATATAGTCGGCAAGCAGCATTCGCTGGATTACGACCCAATATCGCGCATAGGAGTCTGTTACCGCGAGCGCGCGGAATCGCCGCGCGGGTCTATCATCGTTGCGGCAGCGGGCACAAGCGACCTGCCTGTCGCGGAGGAGGCTGCCGTGACGGCCGAGGTGCTCGGCAACAAGGTCGACAGGCTCTATGACGTCGGCGTGGCGGGGCTGCACAGGCTGCTGAGTTACCTGGATGTCATAATGAGCGCACGCGTCGTTATTGTTGCGGCGGGCATGGAGGGAGCGCTCGCGACTGTGATCGGCGGGCTCGTCGCGTGCCCCGTCATCGCAGTGCCGACGAGCGTGGGATACGGCGCGAGTTTCGGCGGCATCTCCGCGCTGCTGACGATGCTTAACTCCTGCGCGGGCAATGTCAGCGTCGTAAACATAGACAACGGGTTTGGCGCGGGGTACATCGCGAGCCTGATAAACGGGGGTTAGTCAGATGAGGTTGTTCTTTGAGTGCCGGATGGGAGCTTCCGGTGATATGATGATGGCGGCTCTTTATGAGCTGCTGCCGGACAAGGCTGCCTTCAGAGAGAAGATGCAGCGTCTGGCTCTTCCGGGTGTGGCAATGATCTACTCCGAATCTATAAAGTGCGGCATCGCGGGGACGCACATATCAGTCAGCGTAGGCGGAATCGAGGAAAAGAGCGAGGATATCGCGAAGGCTGCGCATTCGCACGGCGACGGCGAGCCCCACACGCATTCGCACGGCGACGGCGAACCCCATTCGCACTCGCACTCTACAAAACGCTACAGCTACAAGGAAATACAGACTTTGATCCGCAAACTTGCGCTGCCGGACAACGTCTTAAAGGACGCGCTTGGCGTGTACAAAATCCTCGCTGAAGCCGAAGCAGCCGTCCACGGAACTCCGCTGGATAAAATCCACCTGCATGAAGTAGGCGCAATCGACGCAGTCGCAGACATAGTCGGCTGCTGCCTGCTAATAAACATGCTCGCGCTGAGCGACATCACAGCCTCCCCCGTCCACGTCGGCTCAGGCTCCGTCCGATGCGAGCATGGCATACTGCCTGTCCCCGCTCCTGCCACCGCAGAGATTCTAAAAGGCGTCCCAATATACGGGGGGAGCATCGATGGCGAGCTCTGCACACCTACCGGCGCCGCCCTGCTGCGGTATTTCGCCGGGAGCTTCGGCAATATGCCGCCGATGGTCGTGTCAAAGATTGGCTGCGGCATGGGGACGAAGGACTTCCCTGCCGCGAACTGCCTGCGCGCCTTCCTGTGCGAGGACGATGATTCAGGCGGCGGTACAAGCGGCGAGGTCTTTGAGCTTTCCTGCAACCTGGATGACATGACTCCGGAGGCTATTGGCGCTGCTTATGACATTTTGTTTGACAACGGTGCGCTCGACGTCTACTCGACGCCAATCATGATGAAGAAAAGCCGGCCGGCGGTCATGCTTTCCTGCCTTTGCGAGCAGGAAAAGCGCGACTTGCTGACACGGCTTATGCTTTTGCATACCTCGACGCTCGGGGTAAGGGTTGCGCGTTATTCGCGCAGCGTCCTCACGCGCGGGGCGGTAACTGTGAAGACGAAGTACGGCGATATTCGAGTTAAGCGCGCGCATGGCTTTGGCGCGGTCAAGTCGAAGCCTGAGTACAGCGATGTGGTCGCAGCCGCAAAGCGGCACGGCATCCCGTTTAGCGAGGTGTACGATGAGGCGCTGAAACAGCGTTAAGACTGTAAAAGGGCGCTCTCCGACGTTATGAATGGTTCGTTCCCCCTGCGCTCTCCGACGATTATTCCGGTGCGCGGATACTGTCAAAGATGGATTTGACCAGCGGATCTTCCAGAAGAGTTTCGATACTACCGGCGCCATCGTATTTCACAAATTCAATTTGTCCGACAGCCGCGCCGCCTTCACCGAGCGCACTAAAGAAGAACTCGAATTTCCCCTGCGTGTCGCTTAACACCTCCAAGATACGCCGACCGGTTGCGGCGCCATAAGTAAACGGTTTCCATTCGTATCCGGCCCAGAATGCCATAGCGGATTCTATCGTGGACTCATTGCTGGTCTTAATATCCATCCTCCAGGTACCTGTATCGATGGTAACGGTTCCATCGTTTTGTTTTGTTTGCAGCTCCTCCGGGATTGTGACGGTATATGCGCCGTTAATCGTAAAGACTGTGTTATTCTCTTTGTGCTCTTCGCTTGTCTGCTCCGGTATATCATCGGGCGGCATTTGCGCTTTCGCGTTCTTCTGGCCGGATATCCAAATCACAGGACGAACACCGGCGGTAAAACTGGCCGTCAAGAGATGCGGAGTGTTCTCGCGGGCGTCAATCTGCCCCTCGGCTGTTATAGTCGCTACGGAAGTGCCCCATTTTTCACTGCCTTTTTCGGTGGTACGCAGCCACCATTGAACCGGCATACCGTTTGTATCCACCAGCGCCGCAAGCTCTTCCTCATAATCCAACGATTCCAGTTGCAATAACTCTGCGATTTCGGGAGTGTCCTCGATGAGTTTGTCCACTTCATCCACCAAGTTACGAGACTTCATTTCCATCTGTTCCTGTGAGTACGCCTGTACAGCAACGCGGTCACTGTCTGAGGAGAAATAGTGCTTCGCCTCATCATAGGATAGCAGGAATACGCGGTCAGTGGCATCTGGTTCTTTCACCGCCGATGTGGTGTTTTTATCATAAGTCTTATTTGGAAAGGTTGTTTCGGCGATGTAATCGCGCTCCTTAGGGCTGAATGCAGCATCAATAAACTCTCCGTTCAGGAAGGCTCTGATGGCGCATGACTCCCATGTCGCGTAAATCATGTTGGAATCGCCTTTTCTGTAATATATCTTGCTGTCGATGGTTCCTTTGCTTATCAGCAGCGCCATGTCGCCCTCGACGGCAAGCGTCAGCCATGTTATTGCTTGGCCGTAGTAGCTGCCGAATGCTACCGTATCGCCGGGAACGAGGGTATCCACCGCAACCGGGGCTTTGTCCGGTATGGGCGTCGTGGCAGTGGTTGGCAGAGCAGATGTCTCACCGTTTCCATTATCTCCGCTCAGCGTGGGTACGGGCGGAGTACCTGTTACAGCATTTCCATTTTTTCCACTCTGCAAGGTACAGCCCGTAAATACGGACATTATGCACGCGAACATCAGTACGATTGCAAAGCTTTTACATCTCGATCGTTTCATTCTCTTGTCTCCTCATCGTCGTCGCAAACTCCACTCCGCTCCGCCCTCACAAGTTCGGGCATACGCTCCGTTTCGTTGCTCCTCCTCTCCACTCGCGACCACTATGTTGGGTCGCTCGTGGTTTTATCGGGTTCATGCTTCTTCATGGAAGTCTGATGCTAACCACCTATACTGTACAGGATGTTTTAGCAAATTGCACGGACGCTTTCTGCGCAAAACCGCGCAGAAGCCCGAGGACGCGGAAAAAAGCTGCGCGGTTTTTACGCAAAACCGCACAGCCGGTGATCTATGGGGATGGTCAGGCTCACAATGACG
>WRJQ01000035.1 GCA_009778485.1 Oscillospiraceae bacterium | reverse complement strand
AGAAGAAAGTCTTCAGTCGCCAGAGTCCATTTGTTTCCCGGAGGAAGCGGCGTTATTACGATAAACGGTAGGGATATCGACGATTATTTCGGCCTTGAGACGCTTAAATACATCGTCCGCCAGCCGCTGAACGCCACTGAGATGACAGCAAAGGTCGATATTGACGCCACCGTTAAGGGCGGAGGAGTGACAGGGCAGGCCGGTGCGATCCGCCACGGTATTTCCCGCGCGCTGCTGCTTGTCGACGAGGGGAACAGGCAGGCGCTCAAAGACGCCGGGTTCCTGACCCGCGATCCGAGAATGAAAGAGCGCAAGAAGTACGGGCTAAAGGCCGCCAGAAGGGCGCCTCAGTTCTCAAAACGTTAGGATGTTTATTTCGATGACGGTGTATGCGCGTCCGCGCGTTGGCATCGTCATCGTTGTTTGTGATGATTATGATAAAAACGATGAAAATGAGCGGCACATGCGCTACGTCGGTAGATGCCGATATTGAAGACGGCGTTGTGAAGAGCGTTAAGTTCTACGGCGGATGCGATGGAAATCTGAAAGCGATTTCAAAGCTTGTGGCCGGTATGCGTACTGATGATATAATAAATATGCTGGACGGTATCAAGTGCGGGCGCAAGCCGACGTCATGTCCGGATCAACTGGCAAAAGCGCTGAAAGCGCTTAAAGCTGAAGGCGCTTAAGAGCTGAAATTTCCGGCACTTAAGTGAGCTGAAGCGGAAAGCAGCATTTTGCTGCTTTTCATTATTCTGCACATCTTCCGCGCTTCCGCGCTCCGCCGCTCACCGCTCGCTGCGAGCTTCGCGTGCGCCGGTGCTTTCTTTCAGAGCAGCAGCCCGGTTGAACACAAGCTTGTCCGCTGATGAATACCTGCTGTCGACTACGAAATATCCCAGCCGCAGGAACTGAAAGACGTCCGGGGCTCTCGCGCCCTCTAGCATCTTTTCAATTTTGCAGCCCTGAACCACTTCCAGCGAGCCGGGGTTGAGGCACTGCATGAAATCCTTGCCTGCGGCGTCGGGGTCGGGGTCGGAAAATAAGTTGTCGTATAGCCGCACTTCCGCTTCAGCGCAGTTGCGCGCGTCGACCCAGTGTATCGTGCCTCTGACCTTTCGCCCGTCCGGAGTGTTGCCGCCTCTGGTCTCGCGGTCGTACTCCGCTGTGACGCAGGTGACGTTGCCATTGCCGTCCGTTTCATAGCCGGTGCACAAAACGACATAAGCAGACTTCAGCCTGACCTCGTTCCCGGGGTACAGGCGATTGTATTTTTTTGGCGGATCGACCATAAAGTCGTCGCTCTCGATCCACAGCTCGCGGGAGAAGGAAATGCTGCGATGCCCGGCGCTCTCATCCTCCGGGTTGTTCTCTGTCTCGAAGGCCTCGGCCATATCCTCCGGGTAGTTGGTGATAACCAGCTTTATCGGCCGCAAGACGGCCATTGCCCTTTGCGCGCGCTTGTTCAGGTCTTCGCGGAGGCAATGCTCCAGCAGGGCTATTTCAATGCTGTTGGACGTCTTGCCCACGCCGAGGCGGTTGCAGAAATCCCGCAGCGACGAGGGTGAGTAACCCTTTCGCCTCAAGCCGCAAAGGGTAGGCATGCGCGGGTCGTCCCAACCGTCGACATACCCTTCTTCGACGAGGCGGCGGAGTTTGCGTTTGCTGACCACGGTATGCTCCAGGCTGCGGCGGCCGAACTCAATCTGCCTCGGTTTTGAAGGGACGTCGCAGTTTTCGATGACCCAGTCGTATAACGGCCGGTGGTCTTCATACTCGAGCGAGCATAAAGAATGCGTTATGCCCTCCAGCGCGTCCTGGATCGGGTGCGCGAAATCATACATGGGGTATATGCACCACTTCGTGCCTTGCCTGTGGTGCTCAATGTATCGTATTCTGTACAGCACAGGGTCGCGCATGTTGAAGTTGCCGCTTGCCAGATCGATCTTTGCCCTGAGTGTCATAGCCCCTTCCGGCAGCGCGCCGCTTCTCATCTGTTCGAAAAGAGCCAGGCTTTCATCGATTGGCCTGTCCCTGTACGGGCTCTCGGCGGGTACGCCGACGTCTCCGCGGCGCTTGCGGAATTCTTCCGGCGATAGCTCGCATATATAGGCCAGGCCCTTTCGTATAAGCCCGACTGCTAGATCGAATGTCTGCTCGAAGTAGTCCGAACCGTAGTAGAAGCGGTCGCCCCAGTCGAAGCCCAGCCACTGTATGTCTTCTTTGATGGCGTCTACGTACTCCTCGTCTTCCTTAGCGGGGTTCGTATCGTCCATTCTGAGGTTGCATAAGCCTCCGTACTTCTCCGCAGTTCCAAAGTCGATGTTCAGAGCGTAGCAGTGGCCAATATGCAGATAGCCGTTAGGTTCCGGCGGGAAACGCGTATGTATGGCCTTGCCTTCACTTCTGCCGCCTTCCGATATGTCCTCGTCGATAAAATCGTGAATGAAGTTATCTGATAATCCTTCCATTTACAACACCTCGTCTCCGATTGTAGTATATATAGCATACGCCCGCTTTGTCAATATTATTGGTATTAATGCAGAATTATGGTATAATGGCTGTACCAGCCATTATACGTGATTATAGCCGTAGCGCGGGACGCGCTACATGGCAATTATACCATTCGCTGCGCTTATGGTATAATGGCTGTACAACGGAGGTCAGGGGGGCTTATGTACGATATAATGATTGTCGGTGGGGGGCCGGCCGGCCTGTCCGCCGCTATAACTGCCAGGCAGCACGGCAAAGACGTCGTCGTCATCACTAATGACGTAACGCAAAGCGGGCTGTATAAAGCGGAAATAATCGCAAACTACCCCGGGCTCCCGGGAATCTCCGGCAAGGAACTCTCAGACAAGCTGACGAAGCATGCCGCGGACTCCGGCGCGCTGCTGCTAAAGGGCCAGGTCAGCAGCATGCTGGCATACGAAGGAGCCGTCAACGCAGCATTCGGAACCGAGATGCTCGAATCAAAAACCGCGATCCTCGCGACCGGCGTCGTGCAGACGTCGCTCCTGCCGGGAGAGGAAAAATTCCTGGGCAGAGGCGTGTCATACTGCGCCACGTGCGACGGGATGCTCTTTCGCGGCAGGCAGGTGTGCGCGGTATGCCTGACGCCGGAGGCGGAAGCCGAAGCGGCGTACCTCGAGTCCATCGGTTGCGCAGTAACTCGGGTCTATGAGAAAAACCTCAGCATTAACGGCGAGGATAAGATCGAATCAATAACGGCAGGAGGCAGCGAAATACTATGCGAAGGCGTGTTTATCTTCCGCAGGGCTATCGCTCCGAACCTGCTGCTGCGCGGCCTTGAGATCAAAGACGGCCACATCGACACGGGGCGCAACTGCGAAACGACGGTACCGGGAGTGTTCGCGGCAGGCGATTGCGCCGGGAAACCATACCAGATAGCAAAAGCAGCCGGAGAAGGCCAGGTGGCCGCTCTCTCGGCTGTCGATCATATTGCAAAAATGGAGGTATGATAATATGAGCATTCAACACTTGACGGTTGGAAACTTCGATGAAACGATAAGCAAAGGAAAAGTCCTTGTGGACTTTTGGGCAGATTGGTGCGGACCATGCAAAATGGTAGCCCCGGTCATCGAGGAACTCGCAGCGAAGTATGACGGGAGCGTCGTAGTCGCAAAGGTCGACGTAGACAGCGAGGGAGCGCTGGCCGGCCGTTACCGCGTCGAGGGGATCCCCACAGTCATCCTCTTCAGCGACGGCGTGGAAGCGCGGCGCTTCGTCGGAGTGCAACCAAAAGAAATCTACGAGTCTGCACTATAACTGTTCAGGTACCTGAACAGACACGCTACACATCCCTTAACCGACGGCTTCGTCATCAAGCAGCGCACTCAAAGGCATGCAGTCGATATACTCCAGGGCATTTATCAAGTTTGAAGGAACCGCGAGGTTCAAGTTCTGCCCGTATGAGTACGAACTGGAAGCGACGCCGACCACCTGCCCGAGGGTATTCAGTACGGGACTCCCGCCGCTGCCGAAAGATATCGGCGCGGTGAACTGGAAGAAAACAGTCCCGTCGGACTCGCGGTATGTGTTTGAGACGACGCCGTCCGTAATCGTGTTCACAAGCGCGAGAGGATTGCCGAGCGCGTACACGGTGCTGCCTGCGACAGCCAGATCGGAATCTGCCAGCTTCAGAAAGTCGTAGTCAGCTATACCGGCTTCGAGCGAGAAAACGACGAGGTTAAGCACGTCGCTATACGCTTGGACGCCCTTCACTTCGTAAATATCTCCGGTTTTTAAAGTCGCATTGGCGCTCTGCGCGTTCTCGAAGACATGCAGGTTTGTCACCGCAAGCCCGTCAGGCGAGATGAAAAACGCTGTTCCCGTCCTGATGGAATCGCCGTAGGAGTCGAATGTTTCAAGCTGGAAGACGGCAGGGGAACATCGCGTGAAAATCTCCTCTGCGGGGATCGAATCGGGCGGCTTCGAGCGCGAGCGCGATAGTGGATCCGCCAGCCTTACCATGATGGCGCAAGCCTCCGCGCGCGTCAAACCTGAGCGGGGGTTGAACGTGCCGTACTTGTCGGAACCGGTAAGTATACCCGCGCGGTACAGCGCGTAGACAGCGTCGTAGTACTCCATGCCGGGCACGACGTCGCAGACGCCGTAGCTGCCAATGCTGCTCAGCTCCTGCAACGCTCCGAGTGGAGCGGCCTTATATATCATCACAGCGAATGCCGAGCGCGCGATCGGGGCTGAGTAATCGCCGTGCTCGTCGATAATGCCCTTCGAGAGGGCGTAGTCCGCGTATACGGCGTAATACGGATCGCGCTCTGTGAAATCGGCTGTACCGGTCTCATATATACTGTTTAAGCGGGCGGCCAGCTTTACCGCCTCACCCAGGGTGAGCGTGCCGGCGGGGTCGAAGGAGTTCCCGCTCTTCCCCCTGAAGAAGCCGTAATTGCACGCGTCCACTACATAGCGCGAGAACCAGTCGCCATCATTAACGTCTTCGAAAGCTGAAGCGGAGTACTCATTTGAGTAGGCAAAGAGATCCGGCTCCGCTGCGCGGGCGCGGGCGCTGCCGCCGACTCGCGGCAAAGCAAAAGACGGCGCTGCAAGCGCAATAGCGAGCGCGATTGCGAGCGTAAGAGCGGCAATAGTTTTTCGGACAGGCTTCTTCAATAGCCTTTAACCCGAATCAGTGTCTTTATCACTTCGACCGCGCCTTCGATGCCGGAAAAAGAAGTGTTGACGACGAGGTCAAAGTTGTTGATGCTGCCCCACTGGCGGCTTGTGTAGTACTTGTAGTAGTTTGTACGGCTTTTGTCTATCCGCCTGATGCGTTCCGCCGCGCGCTGTTCGGGAAGGTCATAGTGCACGACGGCCTGGCGTATCCTGTCTTCAAGCGCGCCGCGTATGAAAACGGTGATGAGCCCCGGTTCGTCACGGAGCACGTAGTCGGCGCAGCGCCCGACAATGACGCAACTGCCCTGCGACGCCAGCTCTTTGAGAACCGCAGACTGGGCAAGGAAAACCTTATCCGTTACAGGGGTGTCGTACAGCGCGACGGAATCGTAACTGGAGTAGGCTGAGTATTTCAAATTGTGCAAGAACGCGTTTGGTATACTCTCGTCGCTTTTCTCGATGAAACCTGCCGACATACCGCTTTTGTCCGCTGCCATGTGGATTATCTCTTTGTCATAGAATGGGATGCCGAGATCGTTTGCCAGAAGCTCTCCGATATGCCTGCCGCCGCTGCCGTACTCGCGGCTTATCGCGATAACGAACTTATCCATTTCGGAATCCTCCTTGTGGGTTTTCACTCTGCATACCGCCAGTATAGCACATCAATCCGCATTTATCAAATATTTATCTGATGCGGTCTGCGGACCGCAAGTAACTATTCAGTGCCTCGGTGATGTAACGGCCGAACTAAGGTGGCACTGAATAGTCACGACCGCAAGTGGCCTGTGTCATCAAGAAGCGAAATTTCATCTTTACATCTATACGCTGCTGATATATAGTCTAACTAGAAACTCAATGAAGAAGCGAGGTGCGCCGAATGCAGCTTGGAAGCGGCGGGAACGTGGTCATATACGACGGGGCGATAGGCACCATGCTGCTGGAGCCGGGGCGCGCAGCCGGCGAGCGCCCGGATATGCTGTGCATGAAAGAGCCCGGCGCTGTGGAAAATTTACACAGGATGTATGCGGAAGCCGGGAGCGAGATCATCGTTACGAACACATTTGGCGCAAATGCCAAAGCTCTCGCAGGGACAGGCTACGCGCCCGGCGAAATCATAGCCGCCGCAGTCGCGCTTGCACGGCGCGGCGGAGGCGAGGCTGTAAAGGTCGCGCTTGACATAGGCCCGCTCGGGTACCTGCTCGAACCTCTCGGCGATATGAAATACGAAGCAGCGTACGAGCTCTTCAAGGAACAAGCGCTGGCCGGGGAAGCGGCCGGCGCGGACTATGCTGCAATCGAGACCATGAGCGACCTGCCGGAACTCGAAGCGGCGATCATTGCGATAAAAGAAAATACCGGCTTGCCTGTGCTGGCGACGATGACCTTCGATAGGACAGGGCACACGTTCACAGGCTGCACGCCGGAAAGCCTTGCGGAAGCAGCCGGGAGGCTCGGAGCCGCCGCCGTCGGGCTCAACTGCTCGCTTGCTCCGGCGGAAATGTACTCGACTGCCGAGCGCATAGCGAAGAACACAGACCTCCCGCTGATCGTTAAGCCGAACGCCGGGCTGCCGGACTCAAAGACGGGGCTTTACAGCATCGGGCCGGACGAGTTTGCGAGGCAGATGGCTCCGTTCGTGGAGCTGGGCGCGGCGATAATCGGAGGCTGCTGCGGGACGACCCCGGAGCACATCAGGCAGTTGAGAAGGAGTTTTAAGCAATGAATGACGATGTATTCTCTCCGGCTGATATCTTGCTGCCGTCCGGCGTCGATATGGCGAAATGGAGCGTTATAGCCTGCGACCAGTACTCGGCGCAGCCTGATTATTGGGAGCGCGTCGCGAAATATGTGGGGGAGAGCCCCTCGACGCTCAAGCTCATATTGCCGGAAGCCTATCTTGACGGCGATACGGAAGCGATGATATCCGGCGTCCGCGCCGCAATGCGGGACTACGCAACCGGCGGGCTTTTTGACGAAGTAGGGGATTCTTTCATATATATCGAACGCGATATGAGCGGCGGCGGCGTCCGCCGCGGGCTAATCGGCGCAGTCGATCTTGAACAGTATAGCTATACAGGAGCTAAGGCGCCCGTGCTTGCCAGCGAAGGCACAACTCCGGAAAAACTTCCGGCAAGAATCGCAGCCAGGCGGGGAGCGCAGCTTGAGTCCCCGCATGTGCTGGCTTTCATTGACGACAGCGGGAAAACCGTTCTGGAGCCGCTTGCAGCGAGAAAAGACGCCCTGCCTTGCCTCTATGATTTCGAGCTGATGGAAGGCGGCGGTCGAGTCACCGGCATGAAGGTGGAAGGCGCGGACGCCCGGGCTGTCTCGCAGGCGCTGCGGGAGCTCCAAGCCACCGCAGACCCATTTATCGTAATAGGGGACGGCAACCACTCCCTCGCCTCGGCGAAAGTCTGCTGGGATGAAATAAAGGGATCGCTGAGCGCGAAGGACAGGCAAAACCACCCCGCACGCAGGGCGCTGCTCGAGATCAATAACGTATATGACGAGTCCATTATCTTCGAGGCGATCCACCGTGTCCTGTTCGACGTCGAACCATCGGAGTTTATCGCAGCCATGGAAAAGAGTCTGCCGGCGGGCAGCGACTATACCTTCGGGTGGCACGCAGGCGAGCAAAGCGGAGAAGTGCGCATAAGCGCCGGCTGCGTCGGCGACGCGCTGGAGCTGTTCGGCGGTTTCCTTGACGGATACCTTGCGGGCAGCGGGAGCAGGATAGACTATATCCATGGCGACGCGGCGGTTCTCGCGCTGTCGAAAGAAGAAGGCAGGGTGGGCGTTATCATGCCCGCGATTGAGAAATCGCAACTATTCGCGACGGTCGCAAAAAGCGGCGCCTTTCCAAAAAAAAGCTTTTCAGTCGGCAGCTCGGTGGATAAGAGATATTACCTGGAATGCAGGAGTATACATGCGCACGTTTAGTAAAGTATAAGGAGAAGCTGGATGAGCGAGAACAAGGGGTACATAAGGTACAATCAGGAAAGAGGCAGCGTAAACATCTCCGACGAAGTCGTCGCGATCATAGCGGCGGTCGCCGCGATCGACGTCGAGGGAGTACACGGCCTGTTCGTATCGCCCGGGAAAGAACAGACGAAAATGGTCGGGAAAAAGGGACTCTCCCGGGGCGTAAAACTGACGAACACAGGCGAAGAGATAACGGTTGACGTGCATGTGATAGTAAATATGGGCGTCCCCGTGGCGGAAGTCGGCGTCGAAGTCCAGCGTGCAGTCGCCGCCGCCATTGAAGCAGCCGTTGGTTTCACAGTCAGCGAAGTAAACGTCCATATCTGCGGCATTGCGCTTAAGTAGCAGCATGGCGTATTTCGCTAGGAGCCTATGACGAGGAAAGAAGCAAGGGAGTCGGCTGTGCGGCTGTGTTTCGCTATGGCTGAAAACCCCACAGAGCCGCAAACCCTACTGGGGCAGATATATGACAGCGAGTACTACTCGACGCTGTGCGCCGAGGATGAGCTTTACGCCGTATGCCCTGACGACCGCCAGCTTGACTATATCACCCGGCTGGTGACAGGCGTGAGCGAGCACGCCGCCGAGCTCGACGGCTACATTGAGAAATACTCTGTCGGGTGGAAGTTCGGCAGGATATCGAGAATCGCTTCCGCGATAATGAGAGTCGCTATGTTTGAAGTGCTGTACATGCCGGACATACCGGACAAAGCGGCGATCAACGAGGCCGTAGAACTTGCGAAATCGTATGAGTCGCCTGAAACGGCGCCATTCATTAACGGGCTGCTGGGAAGTTTTTACCGGGAGGAGACTGGAGGCATGGGCGATGGGCGCTGAGATATTCACCGTAGCCGGGTTGAACAACTACATAAAAAGCCTGTTGGATTCAAACTCTCTCCTTGCCGGCGTATATGTCAGGGGCGAACTCTCCAACTACAAGATATATCCCTCGGGGCATCATTACTTCACTATGAAGGATAACGAGTCCTCGCTGAAATGCGTAATGTTCAAGGGCTACGCTTCAAAACTCAGGTACAGGCCTGAAAACGGCATGAGCGTCGTCGCGTTCGGGAAAATCTCCGTATTCCCGCGCGACGGCGTATATCAACTGTATGCCGAAGACATAACCCCCGACGGGGTTGGAGACCTGTATGTCGCCTATGAGCAACTCCTGGAGAAACTGAGAAACGAGGGGCTCTTCGAAGCCTCCCGCAAGAAGCCGCTACCCAAATACCCCGGCAGGATCGCCGTCGTCACATCCCCGGCGGGAGCTGCCGTCAAGGATGTCATAAGGGTACTGAAGACCCGCTGGCCTATGGCCAAGGTTATAATACTCCCTGTGCGCGTGCAGGGAGCGGAAGCCCCCCCTGAGATTGCCGGCGCCATCAGGTACGCCAATGAGCACAAAGCCGCGGATATTATCATCACCGGGCGGGGCGGGGGTTCGCTTGAGGACTTGTGGGCGTTTAACGACGAACGCGTCGCCAGGGCGATATTCAGTTCCGTGATCCCGGTAATATCGGCCGTCGGCCACGAACCGGATGTAACAATATCGGACTTTGTCGCCGACGTAAGGGCAGCCACGCCGTCAAACGCGGCTGAGCTGGCCGTGCCGGACAAGTATGAAGTCGCCGATATGCTGCGGTCGGCGGAAATCAGGGCAAGGCAGGCCGTCGTTGCGGAACTGAAGTCGCGCAGGAGGCGCCTGGAAGAGCTCAGGGATAAACGCGTGCTGCGCAGCCCGATGAACTACATAGACGACAAGAAGCTGCTGCTCGACAGGTCGCAGGAGAGGTTGATTGCGGCGTCGAGGGTGATAATTTCAGGGCGGCGGGAGAAGTTCGCACGGCTTGCGGCCTCGCTCGATGCTATGAGCCCGCTCAAAGTCCTGGGCAGAGGCTACGCGATAGCGATCAAAGAAGACGGCACTGTCATAAAAAAAGCTCTGGATGTGAAAAAAGGCGACAGGTTGACCGTAAGGCTCAAAGAAGACACGATAGACTGCGAAACGATATGAAAGGAGTGGGCAGCGATGGATAAGGCCGAAGAAACCGGAGCGCTGACCTTTGAAACGGCGGCGGCGCGAGTAGAAGAGATAGTCAGATCGCTCGAAAGAGGCGACGCGCCTCTTGACGCCGCGCTTTCGCTCTTTGAGGAAGGCGCAAAGCTAATAGGCGTCTGCGGAAAAATGCTGGACGAAGCGGAGCAAAAGCTGGTAATGCTGCAAAAAGGCCCGGGCGGAGAGCCGCAGGAAGTTGAGTTCGAAGCGGGTGAGTAGTGCCGCGACGCCCGTGACGCCGGGAGTTTTATCCAAGGCTCCTAGGACCCCCGGAGAGTACGAGCAGGAGCAGGAGAGATGCCGGGCCCTCGTCGAACGAAGGCTGAACGGCTTTTTTACTGATGTCCGGGAAAGCTGCCGGACGCTCGCCGAGTCGATGAAATACAGCCTGCTCGCCGGCGGGAAACGAATAAGGCCCGTTCTATGCATCAAATTCTGCGAAGCGGCGGGAGGCATGGCGGAAGACGCGATTGACGCAGCTTGCGCGATAGAAATGCTGCACACATACTCGCTCATACATGACGACCTGCCATGCATGGACGACGACGACCTGCGCCGGGGCATGCCCTCGAACCATATACGATACGGGGAGTTTACGGCGACGCTGGCCGGCGACGCGCTGCAAGCGGCAGCATTTGAGACGCTATTATCGGCCCCACTGCCGCCGGGCATCATTGTAGAGATGGCCAAAACGCTCGCCGAAGCAGCCGGTCCGCGCGGGATATGCGGCGGGCAGTACCTCGACTTGGCCGCCGAAAAAGGCTGCCTTGAGCAGACCGGGGAGCAGCTTGAAGAATTATACGCCATGAAAACAGCCGCGCTGTACGTAGCCTCGGCGCGCATCGGGGTGCTTGCCGCGGGCGGAAGCGCGCAGCAACTGATGAAGGCGGAGGAGTACGCCGGAGCGGTAGGCCTCGCGTTTCAAATCCGCGACGATATCCTTGACGTCGTCTCGACAGAGGCGGTCCTGGGCAAACCCATCGGCTCTGATAGTAACAAAGGCAAGGCGACGATTCAATCTGTAATCGGCATGGCTGAATGCGAAGCGATAATAGCCGCTCAGACGGAAAAAGCGATCAAAGCGGCCGGAGAGGCATTTGAAGACTCAGGGTTTCTGGCATGGCTTGCTGCCGACCTCGCGAAAAGAAAGTATTGATATAATGCTCCCTTTTTGCTAGAATGGTCAGGCGGCGCAGTATCCTAGTCAGATCTGCCGTCTACCAGGAAGGGCCTAAAAATCCTTTAAAGGGCATATCGTTGAAACCCCTTGTGCTTGCTTTGGACGCCCAGTTTGGGGTGGGTGCTGGGGGGAAGCGCGTTTTAGCGCGGATTACCGCGCCCGCGCTTGCGTTCTCAGGGCGATCCCCAACGGCATGGGGAACCCGACCCTGTTTTCGTGGAGACCTGATCTTGTGCGGGACGACAATAACGCAGCCGGATTTTCGGCCGTTTGGCGAAACCCGTACGAATCAGGCGTGAACCTGCATTGCGGTGCGATTGGGGCTCTGGCGGGTGGGTCGAGTTTGAACCACCCTGCGCTACCCCCGGCGAAAGCTCAGTGCTGTGTGCAGTGTAGCCTGCCTTGAGTGGATAATGCGGATAGGGGAGCCACGCGCACCTGTCATGGCCATGACCCGGAGCGCGATTGCCCTTTGAAATATTATCTGCAAAAGAGGCTAAGAGACGGTTCGACTGTCGTGGAAAACACCTAGGCTGCCCGGTTTGCGCGTTTTGCGCGCTTCGGGGCGGACAGAGGATTGCAGTGCGGACTAAGTGGCAATCGGGCAACGGAGTACAGGGCGGGGATGCCCCGCTCTATGGCGACTCTCCGGACGCGGCTCTAACGGGAAACCGCCTCGTCGGCAACGAGAGGTAACCGCGGGGGAAATCCGGCCCGACCTAAGCCGTAAGATTTACTCTGTCCGTTGCCGCGACATCGCGGAAGTAAAAACAAAGCTATGAAAAAACGCACCAACTTGAGTTGGGTCATCAGGATCGTACTAATAAGCGCCGCGTCGTCGGTGGTGTTCTCATTTGCCTCGTCGCAGTTCCTGGGGCGCGCGGGCGACGTTGCGGCTTTCGCGATTCTGCTGGTATTCATCCTCATAGGGCTCGTGTTTGACATGATCGGCGTCGCAGTAATGTCGGCGAATGAAGCGCCGTTTCACTCTATGGCAGCGCATAAGCAGCGCGGCGCGACAGAAGCGCTGCGGCTTTTGAAAAATGCCGAGAAGACTTCCAGCTTCTGCACAGACGTCGTTGGCGACGTCACAGGCATCATCACAGGCTCGACAGTCGCGCTGATAGCCGCAAAGCTCATGCTGAGCTTCAGCACGCAGAGCATCGTGATCCAACTTGTGATATCCGGCGCCGTCACCGGCCTGACGACCGGAAGCAAGGCCGTAGGAAAGACGCTGGCGCTGAACAACAACACCGCAATCGTCCTGAGGGTCGGCAAGTTGATGCATGTCTTTGGAGCCTTGGACAAAAACCGCGACCGCAAACGAGGTTAACGACTATTGGATATACTTGAAAGCATAGAGTCCCCGGAAGACGTCAAGGCGCTCCCTCCGGAAAAGCTTGATGAGCTTTGCGCGCAGTTGCGCCAGTATCTCATCATGAGCGTCTCGAAAACAGGCGGGCACCTCGCATCGAACCTTGGCGTGGTCGAGCTGACGGTAGCCATCCACAGGGTATTCGACACGTCTAAGGACAGGATCGTTTTTGACGTTGGCCACCAGAGCTATGTACACAAACTGCTCACAGGCAGAAAAGAGCGTTTTGCGACACTCAGGCAGTTCGGCGGCCTCTCGGGCTTCCCGAAACCTTCCGAGAGCATCCATGACGCGTTTATCGCGGGGCATGCCTCGACTTCAGTATCGGCGGCGCTTGGGATAGCCAGAGCCAGGACGCTCACAGGCGGCGACTACAAAGTCATCGCCTTTATAGGGGACGGCGCGCTTACAGGCGGTCTCGCCTTCGAAGGCCTTTCCGACGCCGGCGAATCGAACGAACCGATGATAATAATCCTCAACGACAACGGCATGGCGATCAACGACAGCGTAGGCGGCATAGCGAGGTATCTATCCCGCCAGAGGATGAGGCCTTCGTACAGCGCGTTCAAGAAAGGTTACAGAAAACTGCTCGCCAGGCTGCCCGGAGGGAAAGCGATCTACCGCTTCACCCACAGGGTAAAAACTGCCATAAAGGAAGCGCTCCTGCATTGCAGCATGTTCGAGGATATGGGGCTCCAATACACTGGGCCGATTGATGGGCACAATATAAAGAGGCTGGTAGAAGCTCTCGAGTGGGCGGGGCGCGCGGAAGAACCTGTAGTCGTGCACGTTATCACGCAAAAAGGCAAAGGTTACGATTTCTCGGAACGTTCGCCCAAAGAGTACCATGGAGTCTCGCCGTTTGATTACAGGGAAGGCGTCGCCAGCGATGACAGCATGACTTTTTCTACGGTATTCGGCGATGAAATCGTGCGCATGGCAGAGCAGGACGGCAGGATATGCGCTATAACGGCGTCAATGTCGGACGGCACCGGGCTGGAGAAATTCGCAGGGCGTTTCCCCGAGCGTTTTTTCGACGTCGGAATTGCCGAAGGGCACGCCGTGACGATGGCCGCAGGCATGGCGTCAGGCGGCGCGGTGCCTGTATTTGCGGTATACTCGACGTTCCTACAGCGCTCATACGACATGCTGATCCACGACGCTGCGATAGGCGGCCTGCACGTGGTATTCGCGGTAGACAGGGCGGGACTCGTCAGGGGAGACGGCGAAACGCATCACGGATTGTTTGACGTGGCCTTCCTAAGCAGCGTTCCGGGGATGACCATATACAGCCCTTCGAGCTACGCGGAGCTGCGCGACATGCTGCGAAGCGCTGTATTTAAAGATAAAGGGCCCGTGGCTGTGAGATACCCCAGAGGCGCCGAAGGAGTTTACGCCGAGGGGGGGAGTTACGCCTCAAAAGTACTCAGGGCAGGCAGCGACGTCACCCTGGTCACATACGGCTCCTGCGTCGACGCAGCCCTGGAAGCCGCCGGCAGGCTCGAGCCGGAGGGCGTCTCGGTCGAGATTGTCAAGCTGGGGCGCATCTGCCCGCTGGAGCTTGACGAAGTCGAGTCCTCGGTACGCAGGACAGGCAGGCTGCTCGTCCTTGAAGAGTGCGCCGAAAACGGCTCCGTCGGGGAGCGCGTCGCATCGGCGCTGGCAGGGCTGGCTGAGAATATAACGCTGCTCAATACAGGCAGCAAGTTCATCCCCTGCGGCGACGTCGAAGACCTTCGCAGGTATTGCGGAATCGATGCCGCCGGCGTACGCTCCGCTATCCGCGAGCAGATGGGCCTTGCTACCAAAGCCCCATACCGCGCGGGGTGAGCGGCCGCGACACGCCTCAGGAAGTTTTGCCCAAGGCTCCTAAGACTCCTAAGGCTCCTAAGGCTCCCAAGGTACCCAAGGCACCCAGGGCTCCCAAGGCTCCCAGGCTCGACATTGCTATGCACGAACGCGGGCTCGCCGAGAGCCGTGAGCGGGCGAAAGCGCTTGTCATGGGCGGCCACGTATATGTCGGCGGCAAAAAGGCGGACAAACCGGGAGCGCCGGTCGGGGCGGAGGAACTCATCGAGATACGCGGCGGGAACCGGTATGTCAGCAGAGGCGGGCAGAAGCTTGAGAAAGCGCTTGAAGTATTCGCAGTATCGCCGGAGGGCAAAGTCTGCATAGACTGCGGGGCATCAACCGGCGGGTTCACCGACTGCCTGCTGCAAAAAGGCGCGAAGCTCGTCTACGCCGTAGATGTCGGATACGGGCAGATTGCATGGAGCATCCGCAATGACCCCCGGGTCGTCGTCATGGAGCGCACGAACATCCGGGAAGTCACGCCGGATATGCTGGGCGCAAAGCCTGAACTCGCGGTAATCGACGTATCCTTTATCTCTCTATCGCTGGTACTGCCTGTCTTGAGGGAGCTTATCACGGAAGATGCGCAGGCGATATGCCTGATAAAGCCTCAGTTTGAAGCCGGCCGGGGCCAGGTTGGCAAAAAGGGGGTAATCCGCGACCCCGCAGTACACGCATCAGTATTGGAAGCATTCATAATAAACGCCGCGTCGGCAGGGTTCAGCGTTGCGGCGATAACCCACTCTCCGATCAAGGGCCCTGAAGGGAACATCGAGTTTCCCGCGTGGCTGCGCAGGGGAGCCGGAAGCGCAGATATTGATGCAAGGGCAGTAGTAGCGCAAGCCCACATTGAGCTGAGCGGGAAAGGCGGTGCCTAGATAATGGCGGGAGTTATTTCCAAAGCCCCTGGGCAGATAATACTGTGCCCCAACGCGGAGAGCGACGTCGGGTATGCTATGACGCTTGCCGTCAAGGAGATGCTGGAAAAACGCGGCATTGAAACCATCGTGTGCCCTGTCTTCGAAGACGGCTCGGCGGGCGCGGCGCCTAGGGATATAGTTGTATCAAAGCTTGAAGATTGCATATCGTCATCTGACATGGTTATAACGTTCGGAGGCGACGGCACGATACTGCGCGCCGCGCGCGCTGCAGCAGAACCGGGCGTCCCTATACTTGGCGTCAACATGGGGGGCAAAGGCTTCATGGCGGAGCTGGAAGTCGGGGACATCGAACTGTTGGACGCCGCGCTGTCAGGCAGTTACAGCATCGAACACAGGATGATGCTCGACGTTGCCGTCACGCGAAACGAAAAAACGCTAATCAGCGACTTCGCGCTCAACGATGTAGTAATAAGAGGGGATAACAAAGTTATCGACCTAACGCTGTACGGCGACGGGCAGCGCATCACCGGATTCTCCGGCGATGGCGCGGTCATAGCGACCCCAACAGGCTCAACAGCCTACTCGATGTCCGCAGGAGGGCCGATTGTCGAACCATCGGCGCACAACATCATCCTCACGCCCATCTGCGCGCATGTCATCGAAGCAAAATCGTTCGTGCTGGCGCCGGAGAGGAACGTCTCGGTCGAAATTGGCCGCAGGAAGCACAATCCCGCCTACATTTCAGTAGACGGGGGAGACCACGTCGGCGTCCGGGAGACTGATAGCATCAGCATACGAAAGTCAGGCAGATCCACGAAGCTTGTACGCCTGTCGGAAAGAAGCTTCTATCAGACAGTATATGAAAAGCTAGGAGCCTTGGACAAAACTCCCACCATTATCTAGAGCCGGCGCTGCCGGCTTTGCACCGCCTCTTTCCACCTGTTTTGCGCGTTTTTCGGTTAAATACAACCAAGTATTCGCCCCCGCTGAACTTTGTTCAGCGTAAACCCTGCAAAACAGGCGAAAACAATCGGCACTTATCTAATGACGCGACTTTTGTCCAAGGCTCCCAGGAGAAAAAGCTTGACAAGCAAGTTTTCAAACAGCGTGGAGTCCGCGATAAGGCGGACGGATTGGATGCACACATGAAAAAGAGCCGGCAAAAAGCAATTCTGGATATCATTGCCTCGAAAGATGTCGAGACGCAAAACCAGTTGATCGAAGAACTGACAAAGACCGGTATCGCGAGCACTCAAGCGACGGTGTCGCGGGATATTAAGGCGCTGCAGCTCATCAAGGAACTGACTCCCGGCGGGGGATACAGGTACGCCGTCAGCGGCATGTCGGAAAATCAAAACTACGCAGCGCGGCTAAAGTCTATATTCAAAGAAAGCGTGACGTCTTTCGCGACAGCTCAGAACATAGTCGTCATCAAGACGCTCCCGGGGCTTGCACCCGCAGCGTGCGGGGCGATCGACTCCATGGGGATAAGCGGGCTGGAAGGAACGATTGCAGGCGACGACACGGGCTTTCTGGCGATGAGCGACGCGCCGGCGGCTGAACGATTTTGCGCGGAGATAGCGCTTATGCTAAAGTAAGGTTATGCTGAAGTTACTTCAAATCGAAAACATCGCCGTGATTGAAAAGGCGGACATAGAGTTCTCCTGCGGGCTTAACGTGCTGACGGGCGAGACCGGCGCCGGCAAGTCAATCGTCATAGACGCGATATCCGCCGTTACAGGCGGCAGGGCGTCGCGGGAGATCATCAGAACCGGCGCTGAAGCGGCCACAGTTACCGCAGTCTTCGCGGATGTCAGCGAGGCGCTGGCCGGCGAGTATGGCATTGCCCCTGATGAGTCCGGGGAGGTATTTATTACGCGCCGTATGACCTCTGACGGGAAAAACGCCTGCCGCATCAACGGAGCGCCCGTGCCGGTGAATCAACTGCGCGACTTCGGAGCAGAGCTGCTGGATATCCACGGCCAGAACGACGGGCGCAAACTGCTGGACGAAGGCGCCCACCTGGCGTATCTTGACGACTTC
Source organism: Oscillospiraceae bacterium (assembly GCA_009778485.1). Taxonomy (GTDB): domain Bacteria; phylum Bacillota; class Clostridia; order Oscillospirales; family Oscillospiraceae; genus WRMH01. Next base: position 1,448 of record WRJQ01000035.1, on the reverse strand, counting down.
AGCGGTTCAGGCGACGCGCTGAGCGCATATAGGGAGGTATATACTGCCCTGCGCGAGAAGAAGGGCGACATCGAAAGCCTGACTATGGACGAACAGGAGAAGGAACGCCGCGTCGACGCCCTGAGATACCAAATCGAGGAGATCGAGCGTGCAAACCCGAAGCCCGGCGAGCTGGACGAGTTGACCGCAAGGCGCGAAATGCTGCTGAACGCTTCCAGGCTGACAGAATCTGTAGAGACAGCGTTTGCCGCATTATCCGGCGGGGACGTAGAGGACGGCGCGATAGCGCTGATCGACAAAGCGCAAGGCGAACTGGAGTACGCGGCAAGGTACTCCGCAGGGCTGCGCATGCTGGGCGAAAGGCTCAACGACCTGAAATACACGGCGCAGGATATTTCGGATGAGCTTCGCGATCTGCGCGCAGAGCTCGATTTCGCTCCCGGGGAACTCAATGAGCTGGAAACGCGCCTGGATACGCTCAAGCGTATTGCGCGCAAGTACGGCGGGGAAGAGCAGGCGCTGGAGTTCCTGGAGCGGGGAAAGGCGCAACTCTCAGACATCGAAGACTCCGCAGGACGCCTCGCGAAACTCGAAGCGGAGGCGGGCGCGTTGACAGCCAAGGCGCTTGAACTGGCGCGCGGGCTATCGGCAGCGAGGAGAGAGCACGCAAAGAAGCTTGAAGAAAAGGTCATGGAAGAACTGGCGCAGCTCAGCATGCCGGGCGCAAGGTTCATCGTGGAGTTCAGCGAAGCGGCAGGGGAGGACGGACTGAGCGCGAACGGCGCCGACGAAGCGCGGTTCATGCTGTCGGCCAACGCGGGCGAGTCGCCCGGGCGCATAGGAAGGATCGCTTCCGGAGGGGAACTCGCCAGGATAATGCTCGCGCTCAAGAGCATAATCGGCAGCGGCTCCGAGGCGGGAACGATGGTATTCGACGAAGTTGACGCCGGTGTATCGGGCATTGCGGCGCAGCGCGTCGGTGAGAAGCTGGCAAGGCTCGCGCGCGACCGGCAGGTACTCTGCGTGACGCACCTGCCTCAGATCGCGGTCATGGCGGATACCCACTTTGAGATACAAAAAAACGTAGTCGGCGACAGGACATATACGAGCGTAGAATCACTGGAGCCTGAAGGCCGCAAAAGAGAAGTCGCAAGGCTGAGTGGAGGTGAGCACATCACGCAGACGACTCTTGCCAGCGCGGCGGAACAGTTGGAAGCCGCCGAGAAGTTCAAAGCAGCGCAGGCAGGTAGGTAGCCGGTATAGGTTCTATATATGGTTTGCCCGACAAAACCGCGTCTGACGATTTTTGAGTGATTTTTTCGTCAGGCGAGTCCAATATGTTGCGGTAATACTATGTGTATTACCCAACATATTGGGCGAAGTCTGGCGGGAAAAGCGCCAAAAAGAGGCGGGCGTGCTTTTGTCGGGCGAACCGTTTTATCATGCTT
>WRJQ01000034.1 GCA_009778485.1 Oscillospiraceae bacterium | reverse complement strand
CGCTCTGGCCGGCGCGGGCGGGACGGGGGGCGGGTTCTCGTGTCTTGCCGGCCAAAGCCCGGAGACCCGCCCCCCTGTCCTGCCCCACCGTCGTCGACGCGCGGCGGGTGACGTCGGTGCAGAGCGGGACGGCGGATGTCAGCATGTTCAGCTACTGCGAGGGCCTCGCGCGCTTCCTGGAAAAAGGCAAGTACGGCTATGTCGACATGGCGGGCAATATAGTCGTCGCGCCGCAGTACGACAGCGCTGGGGACTTCTCGCAAGGGCGCGCCGTGGTCGGCAATAACGGCAAGTTCGGCTACATCGACAAGAAAGGGGCTGTCGTCGCCCCGCTCAACTACGATACGGCGGAACCTTTCAGCGAAGGCCTGGCGGCTGTCAGCGCGGGCGGGAAGTACGGCTTTATTGACAGAAGCGGCAAAGTCGCCGTGCAGCTCAAGTACGGCTATGCATCGCCTTTCTCGGACGGGCTGGCTGCGGTGCGCGCCGCGAGCGCGGCCGCCGGGCCGACAGGCAGCGCATCTGCAAAGTACGGCTACATAGACGCCTCGGGCGCCGAAGCCATACCGCTGCAACTGGAATGCGATATGGCCTACCCATTCACCGAGGGCCTGGCGAGGATCGAGGTAGGCGGCAAGTTTGGCTTTATCGACAAGAGCGGCGAAATCATCGCGCAGCCTGCTTACGATAGCGCCGAACCGTTCACGGAAGGCCTCGCGAAGGTCTCGCGCGGCGGCAGGGAAGGCTTCGTCGGCCGGGACGGTAAGCCGGCGATAGCGATTATATACAGCTTCGCGCTCAGTTTTCGCGAGGGGATGGCGCGCGTGACCCTGGGCGAGTACCCGAACGCAAGGCACGGGTACATCGATAGGACAGGAAGGATAGTAATACCGGTCGAGTATGAAGAGGCGGCGGACTTCTCCGAAGGGCTCGCGCTGACTCGCAAGAACGGCGTGTTCGCCTTTATTGACAAAAGCGGAAACGCGGTGTTGACGCCGGACTTTGATTTCACGAGGGCGTTTTCGAATGGCCTGGCAGCGGTCGGCAAGGGCGGATTCTACGGGTTTATAGATAAGACGGGGAGCCTGGTTGTTCCCTTGGAGTACGATTATGCGTATGACTTCTCCGGCGGGCTGGCGTGGGCCGCGCAAGATGGGCGCAGGCTGCTGCTGGAGATTGTCGAGGGAGAAGCCGCCGGCTATATATACGACGGCCTCGAAGCGGAGTTTCCCGGCTATGGCTTGTCCGGGGCGGAGGGCACAGGGAACGCGGGGAACGCGGGGAACGCGGGTGAGTCCGCGCACGCGAACGGCGCGGCAGGCGCCGACGGCTTTGCGGATATTGCTTCGAAACCTTTGGAAATGCGAATTGCGATAAACGCGCTCGCCTCGCTGGGAGTAGTCAACGGGATTTCGGATACGCAGTTCAACCCGGACGGCAAGCTCACCCGCGCAGAGGCGGCGGCGCTTATTATGCGGGCGCTATCGAAGCTGGAGCCGGGCGCTGACGGAAAGTTCGAGGACGTCAGCGCGGGCGACTGGTTTTTCGGGGCGGTCGGGAGCGCGAAGAAGTACGGCATAATGGGCGGGGTGAGCGCGACTGCGTTCGATCCGCGCGGCGCGCTGCGAAAAGACCAGCTCGTGGCGGCCGCAGCCCGGGCACTGCGCACACAGACGCAGTGCGAAGACCCGCAGGACGTCGATCTGATCCTTTGCCGCTACTGGGATTCCGAACTCATTGCGGAGTGGGCGAGAACCGACGCCGCCCTCGCGGCGCAGCATGGCCTCGTGCCGCGCAGGCCTGACGGGCGCTTCGACGGCGCTTCGGCTGTGACGAGAGGCGAAGCGGCGGTAATAGTATACAGACTGGTCTGGTTGGTTAGTATATCGTAGGGGCGGACGTCCCCGGCCGCCCGCCCGTTGTAGTAGGGGCGGACGTCCCCTTGTGCTGCCCTTGTGCTGCAAAAAGGCTGCCGATGAACGGATTCACCGGCAGCCTTTTCTTCATGTCAGAGCGTTTGTGTCCAAGGCTCCTAGCAAGCCATCGCCGCAAGGCGAAACAACAACTCCTAACTACTAACTATCCTAGGAGATTCCGTTGTACTGCTTGAGCATCTTGATGAGGTCGAGGCCCTTCTGGCCAAGCTCGCCTTCAGCTTCCATCTCGGGATACAGGCTGTAAGCAATCTCGATCATCTTCTGGTTCACGTCGGAAGGCATGTCGTAGATCTCATTCAAACCTTCGGACTTGACCTGCTCGAGGTAATCCTTGCACGCGTCGATTGTGAGCGCGTAGTTCTTGTCCATGAACTTCTCGCCGCAGTACTCGAGCAGCTTCTGCTCGTCCGCGTTGAGCGTAGCCCACTTATCGCCGTTCATCAGCAGGGCGGCGAAGCCTTCGGTAATATCCGTCGTCGTGAGGTACTTCGCGACCTCGTAGATCTTCCAGCCGCCGATGATCGTCCAGCCTGTGACGACGCCTTCTACCGTATTCTTCTGGAAAGCATCGGCAAGGTTCGGGAGGGTGATGTTCGTCGCGGCGCCGCCCCAAGCTTCGACAGTCTTGGAAACCCAGGTGCCGGAAGCGCGGAACGCGAGGCCCTTGACGTCGTCGGGCTGCTTGATCTGCTTCGTGCTGCAGGCGATGACTGAGGTACCCTGATACAGGGCGCCGAGGTACTTGATGCCGTAGTCTGCGTAGATCTGCCCGACAAGGTCCTTAGTGCCGTAGGCGAAATCCAGCCAGTTATTGCCGCCGTAGTAACCGGCGATCGTGAGCGGGGAGAGGTCTTTGACAGTCGGTGAAACATAAGAGCCCATGCTGTGGATGAAGTCAACCTGGCCGTCGAGAAGCGCGTCGAAAGTCTCGGTATCCTGGACGAGGGTGCCGCCGATCTTCTCTTCGATCTTCATCTTGCCGCCGGAATGCTGCTCGACCAGCAGGCAGAACTCATGGTAGCACCTGCTGACAACGTTCTCCGGCGCCATGCCGTGCGCGAGGATGAAGTTCTGCTCCCTGATGTTGTCCGGGTTCCAGCCAAACTCGTTCACGCCGCTCGAAGCGGAGGCGGAGGCGGAAGGGGTCTCGGACGCGCTCTGGCTCGCGCTGGGCGAAGGATCCTCTTTCTTGTCGCACGCGGCGGCAAGGGCGATGAGGAGCGCGAACGCAAGGATGATGCTTAGTGCCTTTTTCATTTCATTTACTCCTTTTCTACTTTTTGCAAAGTTCCGCGATATTTACAGGTACATCGGCGCTGCGTACAGCGCCCGCACCTTACGCACGCTAGTATAGCTACCTGACGTTGAAGCCCATGAGCGTTGGCAGGAAAGTCGAGATGCCGGGGAACGCGGCAAGCACGAAGTAGCCGATAAAAAGTACCGCCACATACGGTATGCTCCCCTTGATGACGTCGCCCATTGAGACATCCGAGTTCGCCTTCAGTATGAAAAGGTTCATACCGACGGGAGGCGTAATCATTGCGATCTGCGCCGCCAGGACGGAGAGTATGCCGATATGCACGGAGTTGAAGCCCAGTTCTTTCAGCGCGCCGTGCAGGAAAGGTATCGTGAGGATAAGCATGCTCGCCGGGTCCATCAGGCAGCCCAGCAGGAACCACAGGAGGGTCAGCAGCAGGAGCACGACGTACTTGCTCAGACCGCTGCCGGCGATGGCTGAGGCGATTGTCTGCGAGATGCCGAGGTAGGAGATCATGTACGACATCGTATAGCCGCAAATCATCAGGAAGATCATCATCGTGCCGGTGCGCGCGGTATTGAGAAACACCGACGAGAACATCTTCCCTGTGAGCCTGCGCTGCGCGAGGACGATTATCAGGGCGCCGAGAACGCCGTAACCGGCTGCTTCTATGGGCGTCGCGAAACCGAAGTTCATCGAGCCGAGGACGATAAAGATAAGGACGAGGGCGGGCAGGATAGTGAAAATAGTGACGCGCTTTTCAACCTGCGGCTTTACCGCTTCGCCTGAACCGTCATCTTCAGCTTCAGCTTCGGTAACCGCTCCCGCTCCCGCCTTCGCGGCTTTCTCTTCCGCCGCGAGGGCTTTGGCAGTTCCCGCGATCTCGCGCGCTTCGGCCATCGACAGCTCCGAGGCCGCCTTGCCGCCCTCGGGGACGTGGTTCGTGAGCGCGGGGTTGACGCGCACGCGGATCAGGATGCTGATTACAAGGAAGGCGGAAAGCATGAGGCCCGGTATGAAGCCCGCCATGAGGAGCTGGACTATGCTCGTCTCCGTCAGCAGGCCGTAAAGGCACAAGGTGATGGAGGGCGGTATCATAATCCCCAGAGTGCCGCCTGCGGCGACGGTGCCGACCGCGAAGCTCGGCGCGTAGCCGCGCCTGGTCATCTCGGCGATAGAAATGCGGCCTATCGAGGCTGCGGTAGCCGGGGAGCTGCCGCAGAGCGCGGCGAATATCGTGCAGGCGAGGGTGGTCGCGATTGCGAGGCCGCCCTTGAACTTGCCGACGGCGCGGTTCAAGACGGCGAAAATATCCTCCGCCACCCGGCCTTGCGAGAGGAACTCAGACATCATTATGAACATAGGCGCGATGAGCTGGTTCTCATTGAAGCTGGCCTGGGTGTAGGCGATATTGCCGAACTGCGAGATTGTCTTGATCCCCAACCAGAGAGTCATTCCGATCATGGCCGTGAAGCCCATCGATGAAAAAACATGGCTGCCCATGAACATCAAAAAGAGCATGATGGCAAAGATGATCAGAAGCATTAAACCTTGACTCATAGTGTTGAAACCATCTCCTTTCGCGTTATTATAGGTACTTGTCGCCGCCGCCGATGAGGTCGAGCATTATGAAGACGACGGTGATCGCCATCAGCACGGCGCCGACGACGATTGCGGCGTATGAGATAATCTGCGGGAATCTGAAGTTGTACGGCGCCAGGGAGTTGAACTGGAACGCGCGCGCGCAAAGCTTCTGGCCGCCGTAGAAGAACGCGCAGCAGACGGCCAGCGCGGGGATGTAGCATAATACGGCGATGATCCTACGCGGGCGCCTGGTCGGGCTCTTGGAGTGCTTGTCAATGAGCTCGCGCACCATATCGACCGATACGTGGCCAAGTTCCTGGAACGCCCAGGGAGAGCCTAAAAACGCTGCCCAGATGAAAATGCCCATAGTCAGGTTCAGCGACCATGGGGTAGGCGCGCGGAAGATTTTGCGCAGAATGGACTCCATAACGGCCAGCACGGAAGCGCCGAGGACGATGCCCCCGCAGATATACGCGCAAATCCTGTTGATCCATGTCATGAACTTCGGGTACTTCAGTAATGGGAATCTCATCTTGCCTCACCACCATTTTGCAGAATATCACATTGTTCGTATTATTTTGGATTTTAAACTATTTTACCGAAAATTGCATCAGCAGGACTTACAAGTTTGTAAGATTTTCATTGTAGTATTCTCTGATATGGGATAGCCGCATAGTAACACATTACCAAAATCGCCGGTAAATTTCAGCGGAAATTATATTGTGAACAGGCGTCTGAATATTGTACATTAATACTATTACTTGTTACGAGGTGAAGATACATGACAACGCCGAAAGAAAACTTCCTCAGACTTGTGAGTAATGACGACCCGCAATGGCTAGGGAACCCGTTTCGCTGCTTCAATCTCGACAGCGCCTCGGGGCTGCCGTACCTGCTCGACGCGACAGCGCTCGCGCACCGGCGCACCGGGAAGGGGCACACAGGCGTCACTGATGCGTGGGGCGTTATATGGGACTGGCCGGCAGACCAGCCCGGCCCGACGCCGAACCACTCGGACTCCAACAAAGTCATCAAAGACATCACGCGCTGGAAAGAGTTCTTCGACTTCCCCGACCTCGACAGCCTCGACTGGTCGGCGACCGAAGCGCTGGCCGCCTCCGCTGACCGCGAAACGCGTATCGTGATGGCGCAGTCGCCGCGCGGTATGTTCGAGTTCTCCCACGCTATGATGGGCTTTGAAGATGCGCTCGAGAACTACCTGCTCGAACCGGACGATATGTATGAACTGCTCAGCGCCTATACCGACTGGAAAATTAAGGCCGCCGGGTTGTGCATCGACCATATGTCGCCTGACGCGATGGTAAACTTCGACGACTGGGGCAGCAAAACGCAGATGTTCCTGCCGCCGCGCGTGTGGCGCGAGATCCTCAAGCCGCTGTATGAAAGGTTCTTCGGATATATCAAGTCGCGCGGCGTAATCACAATGCAGCACTGCGACTGTTACGCAGAAGATGTCTGCGAGGATATGGTCGAAGTCGGGATCGACATTTGGCAGGGCGTGACGCCCGAGAACAACATCCCGGCCGTCGCGAGCAAGACCGGGGGCGAGCTGTTCCTCTTCGGCGGCGTCAATATGCCCGCGATAGATTACCCGGGAGTTACGCAGACCGTCGTCCGCGAGCAAATCCGTCTGACTATCGATAAATACGCGCCTACGAAAAGGTACCTGCCGATTTTCTGCAGTTGGCTGCCGATATATGAAGGCGTATACGAAGCAGCGACGGACGAAATGGATATACACGGCGCCGAAGCGGCAAAGAAGATTTTTGGCTGATTGCGCTAATTATATAGGAGCCTTGGACAAAAGTCGCGTCATTAGATAAGTGCCGATTGTTTTCGCCTGTTTTGCAGGGTTTACGCTGAACAAGTTCAGCGGGGGCGAATACTTGGCTGTATTTAACCGAAAAACGCGCAAAACAGGCGGGAAGAGGCGGTGCAAAGCCGGCTGCGCCGACTCTAGATGATGGCGGGAGTTTTGCCCAAGGCTCCTAGATCGTGAGCCTTAAAAGCCAGCATCAGCATCAAGCGGACGTCTGGATCGTCCAGCGAGACGCCCAGCATGCCGCTGATCCTCTCGATATGGTAAAGCACCGTGTTCCTGTGCATATGCAGCGAAGATGCGACTTTCGTAGCGTTGCGCTCGTTTTCGAGGAACAGCCGAAGTATCCGCTCCGTGTCCGTGTGATGCTGCGCGTCGTGCTCGCGAAGCGCGGCGATACCGCGCGAAAGGAAAGAGCTGTCAAAAACGCCCGGCGCCGCGAGCCTTGCGGCGTCAGCGAAAAAGTAGACGAGGCTCTGTGAAAACAGCCTGAAACGCGCCCGGATGCCTGCGCCCGCGGAGCCCACGCCCGCGCCGCCCGCGCCCACACCGCCCGCGCCGCCGCCCGCGCCCGCACCCACTACCGCGCCCGCGACCCTTAGCCGCGCAAGGACGCTCGATGCGATCTTTGCCTGTTCAAAAGCGGTCGGCAGCTCCCAAAGGCAGTCGAAGTCGCCGCTTATACCGCACACAAACTCAAAACCTGCCAGGGCGCCAAGCGCAGCCTCGCAGGTTTTCTCTATATCCGGTTGGATACCCGCATGGATACTCGAACCGGCAACCGAATTTCCGGGCTCGAGCATCAGGACATTATTTTCGTAGTAGAACGACACGCCGTCCCTGCAGGCCTCCGTCAGAACATGGACGAGCTGCGCGAAAGGGACGTTCTCTTCATCTTCAAAAGTGAAAACGAACAGCCGGAACCCGCCCTCGAACGGATAACCGCAGTACGTCGACCTGACCCGCGCCTCTTCCTTATTGCCCGTGGCGCCCTCGAGGATATCCTGAGCCAGCGCCTTGACCCCCGCGATGCCGCCCGTCTTCGTGATGTCGACGTTGGCATACGCTTCGATATGCTCGATCAGCATCCCGAACAGCTCGACAGTCGCGTTGTCCGCAGGCTTCTTGCAGCACTCCATGACAACGATGATGAACATCGACCCGCCGAGATGGAACGTTTTCTTGACGACGTCGTAATCGCTCGTGATCCTATCGCGGCTGACGACGATGTCGGAGATAGTCTTGTACTCCTCCAGCCTGCGGTGGCGGCGGAACAGCTCCATAGTCTCCGGCGGCTGGAACCCGTACTCGACGAGGCGCGACATAACAGGGCCGGGAGGCTCGATGTTCTTCGTGTGCGCGATCAGCTTGAACGTGCTGTCCTGGATCGTAATGAAATTGCCGAACACCGGCTCCGACAGATCCAGGAGCTCCTGGATGCCGCTATGCTTCGCGACGCTCCGCTCCATAGCCATCACCCACTCGGCCACCCTGACAAAAAGGCGCATCACGCGGTTGAACAAGTCGCGCAGCCCCGCATCTCCGGGCGCGACGCAAATGCCGGCCAGCGCAGCCTCGTCCGCGTCGGCGTCGGCCGTAGTGTCGCGCGCGCACAAGAAGCACGACCCAAAGCGCTTGTCCGCAGCCAGCGCCTCCGACAGCCTGCAAACGAGCAGCTTATCGGGCGAGTAGTAAGGCTGCCCGGGAATGAACAGCTCGGCCGAAGTGAACTTTGGGCTTGCGCCCTCGGAGATGTACCTGACCGCACCCGGGCCGAGCTCGTCCAGAATTAGCGCGAGACTTATTTCCAAGCCAATGACCTCTTTTCAAAGGACGACAGTTACTCTTTTTTCTGATCCGTGACGAGTTCCTTCACCACAGTCGAAAGGCTCGCAAGCGACTGAAGATCCGAAGGGATGACAATCTTGGTGGCCCTGCCTTCGGCGACCTTGGCAAGAGCCTCGTAGCTCTTGAGCAGGACGGCTTTGTCAGACGGGTTTGATTCGTTGATCTTCATAATACCGACGGCGACGGCCTCCTGGACTTTCATTATCGCCTCGGCCTCACCCTCAGCCTCGCGTATCTTAGCCTCGCGAACCGCGTCGGCCCTGAGTATCGCCGACTGCTTCTCGCCCTCGGCGGTGAGGATCAGGGACTCCTTCTGACCTTCGGCGACCAGGATGGCGGAACGCTTCTCGCCTTCCGCGCGCAGAATCGACTCGCGGCGCTCGCGCTCCGCTTTCATCTGCTTCTCCATGGCGTCCTGGATCTCGCGCGGCGGGATTATGCTCTTGAGCTCGACGCGGTTGACCTTGATGCCCCAGGGGTCGGTCGCTTCGTCGAGTATCACCCGCATCCTCGCGTTGATCGTATCCCTGGATGTGAGGGTCTGGTCGAGCTCGAGGTCGCCGACGATGTTACGCAGCGTCGTCGCCGTGAGGTTCTCGATGGCTTGCAGGGGGTTTTCCACGCCGTAGATGTAGAGCATGGGATCCGTGATCTGGAAGAACACGATGGTATCGATCTGCATAGTCACGTTATCTTTGGTTATGACTGGCTGCGGCGCGAAGTCCACGACCTGCTCCTTCAAAGAGACCATGCGCGACATGTGGTCGATGAACGGCGCTTTGATGTGTATGCCTGTCTGCCAGGTGAGGCGGTACGCGCCGAAACGCTCGATCAGCGCGGCCCGGGCCTGCGGGATGATTTTGATGTTCGAGATGACGATTATGAATATGATTACCGCGGGGATGCCTATTGCCAGCGTTGCTGTTGTCGGAAAATCCATAATAACTGCTCCCTTCTTCTTATACGTTCTTACTCGACGATTACTTTGACGCCCTCGATCGACTTGACAGTCACGCTCGCGCCCTCCGGCAGCACGCTGCCGTCTAAGGTACGCGCAGTCCAGATCTGCCCCATTACCTTGACTTGCCCCTCGGCGGCGTCGTTGTTGATCTCCTGGATAACGACCGCCTTCACGCCGAGTATCCTGTCAGCATTCGTGCGAACAGTCTTGCCTTTCGATAGCTTCCTTGCGAAAGGCCTCGTGGCTATCAGCAGAATGATGGTGCAAACCGGGAAAATCGTGAGCTGCAGCCACAACGGTGCGCCGAGCAATGTCGCTGCCAGAGTCACCAGCGCCGCCGCGCCGAACCAGATGCACACGAGCTGCACAGTCGCGGCTTCGATAGCCACAAAAACAACGATAGCGCAAATCCAGACAATCGCCATAGAATCCATAACTGCTAACACCTCCTCGTCGTCGCAAACTCCACTACGCGGAGTCGCTCTTATCTATTGGCAATAATATCACATCTGCGCAGCTTTGTACATATAATTCCCGCGCTAATTCCAGCAACTTTTTCATGTAAAGTTGTTGTAAAGATGAGCGAGTTGCTGTATAGTAATAAACACAAATAACGAAGGGAAAGGCGGAACCAAACCAATGAAAAAACGCATGCACGGAAAAGTCCTGTCGCTGGTACTCACCCTGGCAATGCTCGCCTCGCTGGCATTCGCGGGCGTCACAGCCTCGGCGGCGGAAGGCGACCAGTACTCGTTCCAGATTCTGTTCACGAGCGACCTGCACGGATGCTTCTACGACTGGAGCTACTCGACGAACGGCAACTACCTCGGACTCGCCAGAATAGCGACGCTTGTAGGAGACCTGCGAGATGAAAACACCATCCTGATCGACGTCGGAGACACGATCCAGGGCAACGGAACGACAATCTTCACAAGCGACGCGTGGGATGGCATGTACCCCCTGCTTGCAGGTATGGAATACCTGGAGTATGACGCCTGGGTGCTGGGCAACCACGAGTTCAACTTCGGCGTGCCCGCGCTGGAAAAAGCGTACGGCAAAGGGCAGGGCGAAGACGGCGGCAACCTCTTCACGGGTGCCATACTGGCCGGGAACCTGTTCGACGAGAACGACGACCCCGTCTATGACGCGTACATGATTAAGGAAATGCCTAACGGGCTCCGTGTCGCGATAGTCGGCATGACCAACCCGAACATTGAAAAATGGGACGTCTCCAACCTGGCCGAAGCCGGGTACACCACAGAAAGCGCCACCATTGTCACAGCGCAGACTATCAAGCATATCAAAGACAATGACCTCGCCGATATTATCATTGCCGCCGAACACCTCAGCGAAACCGGCGAGTATGAGCGCGAAGGCTCCGGAGCGGAGGACGTCCTGGCGGACGAGTACAACGCGGCGAACATCGACCTGTTCATCGGCGCGCACGGGCACCTCAACGTCAACAAAATGATAAACGGCGTGCGCTTCACGGAAGTCGCGGCGAACGGCGGCCGGCTCGGTCAGGCGACTGTTACCGTTACGCAGCAGGCGGACGGCTCCTGGAAGGTCGAAGATAAAGAAGAAGACGTAGCAGTGGAGAGTATCGTCATATCGCAGTACTCGGATAACGTCGCGTACGCCGAAGGCGACGCTGACTACAAAGAGCTTCTCAAGGAAGCGCACGAGTTCGGAGTCGAGAACTGCACGACAGTCATCGGCGAACTCATCGGCGACCCGCTTGTGCCGGATCCGGCGCTCAAATCCACATACCAGGCCTACCTGCAGGATACGGCGCTCGTTCACCTGATCAACGACGCAATGCTCTATTATACTAACGAGTACGTCGGCGGCGACGAGTTTGCGGAGGAGTACCCCGAGTATGCCGGCATGGAAGTCACGCTCTCCGGCACCGCCCCGCTCGACACCAACGCGAACCATCATGCCGGTAAAATCACGAAAGGCAGCGCCTCGACCATCTATAAATATGACAACAACACGCTCTATGTGCTCGCGATGACAGGCGGGCAGTTCAAGGCGTGGATGGAATGGGCGTATATGTTCATTGGTCCCTTTATCTCGAACGGAGTCTATGAAATGGGAGCCGCGATGGTCGACGGCGACTTGAACATACCATACGGCAACGGCAACATGGCCGGGTACAACATGGACCAGTTCGAAGGCGTCACATATAATGTAGACCTGACGCAGCCCGTCGGCTCCAGGATCGTAGACCTTAAGAACAAGGCGACCGGCGAGGATCTGGATTTGGAAGAGACGTTCCTCGTCGCCGTGAACAACTACCGCGCGGGTACGCATCTGACTGCGCCCACAGGCAACGCGATCTACGGAGACGACCCGAAGCCGGTCATCCTCTCAAAAGATATTGAAACGAAGACGCCGGGAACGGGCGAAGGCATGCTCGGCGTTATGATCGACTATATCCAAAATGTGCTCGACGGAGTTGTCGACAATACGGACGGCAAGTTCTTTGAGCCGAACTGGGCATACATCACCCCCGAAGTGAACGAAGACCTGCTGGCGATAGCTATCGAAGCCCTCGAGGCCGGCCAGATCGAACTCTTCCCGGTCAATGGCAACGCCTACGCCAGGCGCGCCATCAAGGATTCGGAAGTCGACTGGGTACTCGGATATGACGACGTTTTCGCGAAAGACTGGTTCTTCAGCGCAGTTGGGGCGGTCGTCAACTCGGGCTTGATGAACGGCACGGCGCAAGGTGTATTCTCGCCGGACGTCAGCGTCACTATCGAGATGTTCATAACGATCCTGCACCGTATCGACGGCCTTTCGGATGAGTTTGACGACGCCATCGCGGAAGAAGACGCCGAACTCTGGTACGCCGCCGCCGTCGCCTGGGGCGAAGGGACAGGCATACTGGATGGCCTATGCGTCGAGCCGATAGGCAGCAACCAGAAAGCAACGCGCCAGGATATGATGACCATGCTGTACCGCTACCTTGTATATTTGGAAGTTATTGAAGGCGTTGAGCCCGCCGACATCAGCGAATACGCCGATGGCGATGAGATTGCCGACTGGGCAAGCGACGCGTTCGCCTTCGCAGTCGGCGCGAAGCTGGTCTTCGGCATAGACGACGAGCACCTCGCGCCCGAGTCGCTGACGACCCGCGCGCAGGTGGCGACGATGTTCGTGCGCATCACGGACTACATCGACAACTACGAACCCCCGGCACAAGAAGCAGTCCCCGACACCGGAATCGCAGCATAACGCAACAAGACAGGGGGACGGTTCTCTTGTCTTGGCAAGCCAAGACAAGAGAACCGTCCCCCTGTCTTGCCTAACTAACAATGGAACATTTCCCCTCGCCTTTCGTCAAAAAGACAAAACGACAAAAGGGGTAACACAAAAATGAAAAAGATAAAACTACTCAGAACAATCGCGGCCGCCCTCGCGCTATGCCTCATACTCCCCGCGCTCGCCGCATGCGGCGCCGCAACAGCCCAACCCTCAAACACAAACGGCGCAACCAACGCCAACACCGACCCCATCACCGCAGTACCGCTGCCCGCGAAGCTGAGCGAAACCAACGTCACTCAAACGTCCTCGGGAGAAACCGCCACCGCGCTATCGCCCACGGAACTCTACCTGCACGTAGGCAGCCCGATAGCGCTCTCCGACGGCGTCATAATGCCGCTCGACAAGGAAAACCCCGGAGTAACCGCGCTCATACACATGAACAGGACGCTCGTACCGCTGAGATTCGTCAGCGAATTCTACGGCGCGAAAGTCAGCTATGACGAAAGCACCCGGACAGGCCTCATCGAAGCCGGCGGACGAATCGCAATGTTCCCGGTCGGCGAAAACCACTTTTTACTCGACGGAGACAGGATAGAACTCGACACCCAAACCCTGCTCACCGGCGGGCGCATTATGCTCCCGCTGCGAGCTCTCTGCGAGCAAGTGCTGGGGCTCTCCGTCGACTATCTTGAAGGCGTCATACAAATAGCAAAAGAAGAAACCGGGCTGACGCAAGAAGCCGGCGCGGAAGTAAAGTCGAAAATAGGAATGTACATAAAAGCAGGCAGTATCGAAGCGCTGCAACGCTACTTTGAGGAAAACGGCAACACCCATGAGTACGACTACCTCAGAGTCGAAATGGGCGCCGTTGACGATATGCCGATGGAAGAAGCTGCGCAATCCGATGGCGAAAGAGCCCCGAACACAAACGCCGAATTCTCCGGCTCGCCGCAGCCCTCGCAAACTCCGCAGGCGCCCGGAGAGGTGGCAGACAGCGATAAAGGACTCGAAAGCGACTCGCCTTCCGGAGCAGCCGGAGGCAGCGACCACTCCTCGACGAACACCCAGGTTGAAGGCATCGACGAAGCGGATATTATCAAGACGGATGGGAAGTACATCTACCTGCTCGACGCGAACCGCGTGACGATAGTGGACGCGGAAGGCGATATGAAAATCGTCGCTGTCATCGAAAAGAACGACGTCTATCCAATGGATATGTACATAGACGACGGAAGGCTCATCCTTATCGGCTCGCGCTGGCTCGACTACGCGCAGGTGTACGGCGAGCAGGTGATGCGAAACGACGGAGAAAAGTCGTCCTACCGCTACTACAGCAACGTCCAAACCGTATCGGTGCGCGTATATGACACGAGCGACATGGCAGATATAAAGCTGCTCCGTGACTTTGAAATAGAAGGAAACATGGCCACGACCAGGAAAACCGGAGGGTACCTCTACCTGCTAACGTCGATGTACAGATATGACTACAGCATCGACCTGCGCCCCTGCGTCGGTGAAAACGGCGAGTTCGAGCCCATGCCCATAGAAGATATAATGATAGCCCCGGGCCAGTACACGGATGGATTCCTGACACTATCCGCGATAAACCTGCTCGACGCGGACGAAGCGGTATCGGGCGAGACGATAACGGTGGGCGGATACTCGACCACGCAGTATATGTCGAGTAACGCAATGTACGTGGCGACGAGCGACTATATGTATGGCGACGAGATCAGCATAGCCAAGTTCGCAATCAGCGGAGGTAAGATAGGCTACGCAGGCTCGGGCAGAGTCGCCGGCAGGCTCAACAACCAGTTCTCGCTCGACGAGCATCGCGGATATCTGCGCATCGCGACGACACACTGGGACGGCGTCAGCAAGAATGACCTGTTCGTGCTGGACAGCAATATGCAAATCTGCGGCTCGGTGAAAGGCTTCGCGCCGGAAGAACGCATATACTCCGTGCGGTTCATGGGCGACCGCGGATACGTAGTGACATTCCGCGAGACAGACCCGCTGTTCGTATTCGACCTGAGCGACCCGGCAGACCCGAAAATCACCGGAGAGCTGAAAGTCCCCGGATTCTCGACATATCTCCACCCCGTATCGGAGAATACGATCCTCGGCATTGGGCGGGACGTCTATGACATATACACCCGCGACAGATACGGCGTGGAAACCGTAGTCGGGACAAGGCAGGGCGGCATCAAGCTCTCGCTGTTCGACGTGTCCGACATGGGCAAGCCCAAGGAGATAGATACGCTCATACTCGGCGACGAAGGCTACGCGGAAGCGCTGTATAACCACAAAGCCGCGATGTACAAAGCAAGCGAAGAGCTGGTCGCGTTCTGCGCGAATCTGTACGACTTCAGAGGCGACTCGTTCAGCGGAGCGTTCGTGATCTCATACGCGGAAAACAAGCTGACGGAACTCGGGCGTATCGAAAGCGGGCGCGTAGAGCGGATGTACGAAAAACAGTGGGTCGCCAGCGATGAGCGGGTCATGAGCGATGATCCTGAAGTTGAAGAATACGTCGAAGACTACTATGCTTACGGCTACTACGCCGAGAGGCTGGTATACATAGGCGACAAGCTGTACTACGCGAACAGCGGCAACCTCCGCTGCTTCGACCTGCACACCCTGGACGAAATCCAGACACTATCACTCTGGAAGTAAGCAACAAGACAGGGGGACGGTTCTCTTGTCTTGTTCGCGAACAAGACAAGAGAACCGTCCCCCTGTCTTGCTGAATTGTCCCCTGCCCTCCCTTGACAAAGCATAGTTGATAGTATATACTTGTATACACAAACACGAAAGGAGCGGGAGCGGTGGCATTAGCACGAGTCGTAAAGTGGGGGAACTCACAAGGAATAAGGATTCCACAAAATGTACTGAGAGCCGCAGGCGTTGGTGTTGAGGACAATGTTACAATTACGGTTGAGAACGGCGTCATTTTAGTCAGCCCCACAGGGAAGAAATCACTCGACTGGTATCTCGAAGGCTATGAAGGCGAGAATGAACGATACGATTGGGGTGAAACCGATGCTCCGAAAGGGCGTGAGTTACTGTGAAGCAGGGCGACATCGTGTATGTAGACTTTGACCCAACACAGGGACGTGAGCAATCGGGGCGCCGACCCGCACTGGTAATCAGCGCAGCGAAATACAATGATATGCGAGACCTTGTCTGGCTTTGCCCAATATCATCAACAGTGAAACCCCTGAGATTTCTTATTCCACTTGACGATAGGACAAAAACGCAAGGAGCGGTCATTTGCGAGCAAGTCCGGACTATTGACCTGCTAGTGCGAAAGTGCCACTACGTTGAGCCGATACCAAAAGATTTGCTGAAAAAAGTACTGGACGCCGTGTCGGCCATCATCGCTTTAGAACCAGACTAGGCAAGACAGGGGGACGGTTCTCTTGTCTTGTTCGCGAGCCCCCTTCACATAGCGTCGCTTGCGACGCATTTCGAAGGGGGAAGCTGCCGAAGGCAGCGGGGGTTGTCCCCGATAAAGACAGAGGGCGGCACTAGTACCCGCCCTCTTCCCACACCCGCACGCTAGTATATTATCACCCATTGGAAAATCACGAGCACCGAACCAGCTTGTGATGCCCGCGGGTGATATTTTTCTTTTCTTTGGGGAAAATCAACTTTTTTTCAAACTTTCGCAAAAAAGGCGGTTTATAAGACAAGACTTCGACTATCGGGGCGTATATTAGGCGACAGAGACAGATAAGAAAGCAAACAAAAAAGAAGCGTAAACCTTGGGGTTGCAATAAAACCCCCGGCCAAACGGCGAAACGCCGGAATATTTTTTGGAGGAAAGAAAATGAAAAGGAAGTTACTAACCATCATTATGTCAGTCTCATTGATACTGACAGGAGCAATCACCGCACTAGCAGCCCAGGGAGACACAATAAAAGACGACAACCCGAAAGAATACACCTTTGTTGGGAAGACCCAACCCGGATTCGTTATTTTCAAACAAGCGAATAACTACATAGCAATCTGGACGCCGACAGCGGAACATGAGAGTAAAGACGACTATTACAACTTGGCACAAGGGGTCACCGGTTCAGGCTCTCTCGATGCTTTCAAAAATGGAACTGTAGAGTTCTTCCACGGTGACAACGAATCAACCATGAACAACGGCAGCAACTGGGGAACTTACAAGGTCGTTGAGCGCGAAGATGGCTGGTATGCCTACTCGTCCGGCGGCAAGATCAGCATCGTGATCTACAGCGAAGGCGAAACACCTGACCCTGACCCTGACCCCGACCCGGACCCCGATCCCGATCCCGTACTGTACGCCAAGCTGACAATCGAGAAAAAAGTCAGCGATGACCTGGCAGCCTGGGAAGACGAGCTTAGCTTTGAAGGCAAAGCGACAGTGACATACAGAATCACTGTGAAAAACATCGGAGACGACACAGCGATATTCGAACTAAAAGACAACAAGCACAGCGGCCCGTTCTATACGGACGAAGCGTGTGAGAACGAATTCGAAGACGACCTCGATGAGCTTACCCTCGATCCCGATGATGAATTAGTACTCTACTACAGCGTTGCGCTGGAAGAGACGACAAAGAACGTCGCAAGCTACAAAATCACCTCAGACAACGTTAAGCACAAGAACCACAAAACAGGTCATGACGAAGCAAATGTTATAATAACCGACCCCGAACCGACCCCTGATCCTGATCCCGATCCTGACCCCGATCCCGACCCCGTGCTGTACGCCAAGCTGACAATCGAGAAAAAAGTCAGCGACGACTTGGTAACATGGTACGACGAGCTTAACTTTGAGGGTGCGACAGAAGTAACCTACAGAATCACTGTGAAAAACATCGGAGACGACACAGCGACATTCGAACTAGAAGACAACAAACACAGCGGCCCGTTCTATACGGACGAAGCGTGTGAGAACGAATTCGAAGACGACCTCGATGAGCTTTCCCTCGATCCCGACGATGAATTAGTACTCTATTACAAAGTCACGCTGACAGAGCCGGGAACGGTTGAGAACATAGCAACCTTCATCATCACATCAGACAACGTAGAGGATGAGAAAGACCTTAGCGGCAGCGACGAAGCACTCGTGAAGATTACTGTGCCCGAATCCAAAGAAGGCGACGGCGACGCAGACGGTGATGCAGACGGTGATGCCGACGGCGATGGCGATGGAGACGGCGACGGCGACGGTGACCTCACCACGACCCAGTTGCGCCAGAACACAGTCCTCACAGCACCCGTAGACGACGACCCCTACGAAGAGCCGCAGCAAGAAGTCCTGGGCGCATACACAGAGTTCGAGGAAGAAGAAGTACCGCTCACAGACTACCCGCCCGTAATCGTAGTCAACCTGGAAGACGACTCAATAGAGTTCGAAGAAATCTTTGACGAAGACCCACCGCTCGCAGAACTCCCGCAAACCGGAGCCTCACCGCTATACCTGTTGGTATTCCTGCTCGGCCTGCTCGTAGCAGCCTACGGAACAATAAGCCATATCCGATCAAAGTCACGCAGTAGATCAAGCAAGTAAACCAAGCCAACAGATTTTAATATAGCGAAAAACGCATCAGGACAGCCGGATACACCATCCGGCTGTCTTGATGCGCGAAAACAAGCATCTGACCCCAATCCTACAGAGCAAAACGCCGCTCCTCCCAGCCAAGCGCAAATTAAATACAACCAATGAAACGGAATGTATTGCGTTTAAACCGGCATTGTAGTACCATGAACACAAAACGACCGAACGAAGCAGCGCCCCGCCAACAACACTCTCATATTCGTGCATTGAAAGAGAGGAAAAGCCGAAAAGAAACCGTTATCCTGTTGCCATGGAGGTTAGACAAGTGGATTGGATCAAGCGGATGAACGAAGCTCTTGCATATATGGAGGACAACCTTGACGGGCAAATATCTGTCGAAAAAGCGGCGCAACTCGCCTGCTCTTCTCAATACCATTTCCAAAGAATGTTCTCCTACATAATCGGAGTGCCGTTATCAGAGTACCTGCGGCGCAGACGGCTGACGAAAGCTGCCTTTGACCTGCACAACGGCGAAAAAGTTATAGACGTGGCGCTGCGCTACGGCTACGAGTCGCCAACTGCTTTCAACAGAGCATTTCAAGCAGTACACGGTGTATCGCCATCTGCCGCGCAAAAACCTGACACCGCGCTAAAAGCATATCCGCGCGTCAACTTCCAAATAACAATACAAGGAGTAACGGAAATGGAGTATCGCATAGCGAAAAAGGAAGCCTTTAGGATTGTTGGAGTCCGCGACCCGCTGATCGCTGACGTAGAGGAAAGTTTTAAGAGGGTGCCGGTGTTCTGGCAAGAAGTAATGGGGCGCGGGACTATTCCGCAAATGATTGAGCTGGCGAACGCCGAACCGGCGGGGCTGCTCGGAGTGTGCACCTGCGAGGGCGAGAACGAGGACAATTATTACTTTATCGCCGTCAGCACAGACAAGGCTGCGCCGGAGGGCATGTTCGAGTACACTGTGCCGGAAAACACCTGGGCGATTTTTCCCGGAACCGGAGATTCAGCGAGCGTACAGGAACTACAGATGCGCATTTTCAGCGAATGGCTGCCAACGTCAGGATATGAGTGGGCGAACGCCCCTGACGTGGAAGTGTATTTGGACAACGACCCAAAAAACATGAAATATGAGGTCTGGCTACCAATAGCAAAGAAGTAGAGTGAAGTTACGCAAATAGTTCGGTATTTCGGTATTATGGAGGAATGTCGCTATGAAGACAATATCAAGGAAACTCTTATCCACCCTGCTGGCGGCAGCGATGGTGGTCACGCTGTTCGCCGCCATGCCGGCGACGGCAGGCGCGGCAAGCAGCACCGTCACAATCGTGCAAGGCGAAGGTGTATTTGATACTTCGCAAAAAATCCAAACCGCCATTAACAATGCAAGCCCCGGCGAAACCGTCACTGTTACTGGCAGCAAGACAAACTTTGGTATGGGTTTGATTGATATCCCGTCCGGCGTGACCGTACTCTGGAAAGCCGCGTGTTCGGGCAATGCGGTCGATGCGACTTACGGCCTCCTCACTGTGAACGGCGGCGGCACATTTGAAGTCGCGGCGGACGGCTCCATCAAAAACACCGGGGATGGGCCTGCCATACGTTCACTCGGCGCGTCCGCCGTAATCATAGTGAGCGGCGGCACGGTCAGCAACACAGGAATAGGAGACACTATCTATTCAGCCGGCATAAACAGCAGGATAACCGTGAGCGGCGGCTTGGTGGAAAACTCAAACGGAATAGCTATCTTGGCAGATGGCGCAAACACCAGCATTACGGTGAGCGGCGGCACGGTATCCGCAACCGGCGAAGCTCCCGGCATCTTCACTAACGGCGCGGGGGTCACTATCAGCGTGAGCAGCGGTACGGTCAGTGCCGAAAACAGAAACGCTATCCACACAGAAGGCGAGAACTCCACTGTAAATGTCAGCGGCGGCACGGTGAAAAATACAGCTACGAGTAATTATACTTCGCAGCATACTATCTACCTTGCCGGCGATACTGCTGTCATCAACATGAGCGGCGGCACTGTCAGCGCTTGGGTTAGCGCAATCAGCACCTCAGGGGTTATTAACATGAGCGGCGGCACTGTCAGCACCACAACCGGAACTAACGGACATGGTCTCAATGGGTATGGCGGTGTGAATATGAACGGCGGCACGGTCAGCGCCATCACCGGAAATGGTATCGGCGGCAG
>WRJQ01000033.1 GCA_009778485.1 Oscillospiraceae bacterium | reverse complement strand
AGACCGCAGTTAATAATTGCTTTATTGACAAGGGATTTGGCGAAGCAGGGGTGAAAACCGCTAAGCGATAACCGTATTGAGTTCGAATCCCGCCCCCCTTGAGTGTTTTACTCAATGCATGACAAGCACGCCGTCCTAAGCACGTTGCCTCGGACGGCGTGGTTTTCCGGTAGTTCTGTGAAAAAGTATGAACGGTATTTAGGTCAATAGTTTTTCACGTTTTTTTCCATCTCTTTTTCCCCCGACCTTGAATGCACCTGCTTTAGATGATATACTGCTGAAGGGCGCTTATCGGAGCGCGCTTTAAAGAACTACTTATCGTTTGGAGGAGAAAGTAATGGCAGAGCTAAAGGGCTCAAAGACAGAGCAGAACCTTATGGAAGCGTTCGCCGGCGAGAGCCAGGCGCGCAACAAGTATACTTACTTCGCCTCGAAAGCACGAAAAGAAGGCTATGAGCAGATTGCGGCCTTCTTTGAGGAAACGGCGGGCAACGAGAAAGAGCACGCGAAGCTATGGTTCAACGCACTCAATGGTATCAGCACAACGGCCGAGAACCTCATGGCAGCCGCAGAGGGCGAGCACGAAGAGTGGACGGAAATGTATAAACGCATGGCAGCAGAAGCCCACGAGGAAGGCTTCCACGCTCTGGCCGATTCCTTTGCCGCCGTCGCCCAAATCGAAAAATCCCACGAGGAGCGCTATATGAAGCTTCTGGAAAACATTGAAAGCGGCGAGGTTTTCAAACGCAGCGGAGGCAACGTGTGGTACTGCCGAAACTGCGGCCACCTCGAGTACAGCGAAGACGCCCCGCAGGAGTGCCCGGTCTGTGCGCACCCGCAGTCGTATTTCGAACTGCGCGCGACTAATTATTAGTGCGTTCTGCGGACTGCATAAGTGTCAACTAACTCGCCCGAGCAGCACGCTTCTCGCCCCTTCGAAGCTGTAGGCGCAGGCTGACAGCGTCACGATGCTGCCCCCGGCTGCGGGTTGCCTGAAGTTCAGCGCGTTTTCGCGCGCGTATGAAATCAGCGCGTCGTGGTCTGCTTGCGGGTCATATATCATCTCGTCGGAGCAGCCAACGACCATGTAGGCGAATATTTCCAGAGAATACGTGCAACGCGGCAGGTATACCGTACCTGTCGTGTTGTTATTAAAGAACCATTCGTCGGCAAACAGGTGGAGGTCGCCGAACATACTCCCGTTCCTCATCTTGTGGCCGTATATTATCGTATTGCTGCCGGTAAAGTCCGGCGCGCACCTGTAGTCAATGAAAATGCTTCCCGCTGTAGCGTGGTTTCCATTAAGGTCTGTGCTTACGTAATAGTCGTTATCCGTGCCGTGAACGAATGGATAGTCAATGCGCGTTTCCGGTATGGTCAACCAGCCTGCTATATCCGCGTTTACTTGTTCTTGCATCGAGACGATGCTCGGGTTGACAATTCTGCCCGGCTCATCGATGCTTCCGGTGGACTCGCCCGTTATACCCGCCTGCGGGCTCCCGCCGGAGAATGAACCCGAAACGCCCTGCGACTCGGCTGCTCCTTGAGCTGTTTGCCACTGCGCTGCGCCGGGCGCTCCCGGATGGTATAAGGACAGCTTTTCTTTTATCCCTGCTTCCATGATGTACCCCTGCGACATTCCCCATATCTTGACGCCGCTGACTGACAGCAAGGCTACCAGGGCGATTATGATTACGGCTTTTATTACTTTCTTCATCTTCGTTACTCCTTCCGGTTGATAGCGAGGGGGTAGCTGCGGGGGCGGGGGTGGCTGCCGGGGCTGCGGGGGCGGGCGCTTAATTCGCTCGCCCCCGCTCTTTTGTCTTAGCTTTCGATTGAGCTTATTCGAATATCGAGTTGTGTACCCAAAGCGCCGGGTAGACCAGCCCCGCTTCTGTCCCGCAGGAGTTTTGGAACACGCTGCCTGTGCCATGCTGCATCGAAGCCGCGCGGTCCGCTGCGCTGCCCGGTGAGCGCAGCCACATGAAGTTAGTGATATTGTAAGCCTTCAGCCTGCCGAAGTTAGCGATCGCTACCGCAGGGCTCGGATTATAGGTTGTGCCTCCGCTTACTGTCGCGTACTGCTTTGATACGAAGCTTGCCGCTTCACCGAAGCTGAGCGCGAATGCTATGTCGTTGCCGTTGTTTGCCTTTTTACCGCTTGGCTTGCTGTACCCGTCGCCCATCGAGGCTGTAGCGTTAGAGGTTCCAAGCGTGTAATATGCGTCGTTTGCTACCGTGTACTTGCGCAGCCTTGCGTCTTGCGGCAGGTTTTCGCCGCTGCTCGTTGTGTCGTAATCGAACCACTGGTTGATTGCGTCCCTCAGGCGTGAATTTTGGTAATTATTGCCGGAGGTTGAGAAGATCGTGTTCTGGAAACCGAGGTTTGCAGGGTCTCTTGGGTCGACGACCAGGTAATCCGTGCGTATGATCAGCGAGTAGTCACCGTTGCGTGCTATCTCAAGCCAAGGGGCGCTGTCGCCTGTCTGCCCCGTCGTGAGGATCCTGCCGTCATCTGTGCTCTCCGGTGTTTCGGTGATAGGTTTCGGCGGTTTTGTCGTCGTCATGTTGCCGTCTTTATCCTTGTAGTATTTGACGTCATCCTCTTCAAGTGACTGCGCCGTGCTGTCAAGCATGCCATTGCTCTCGCCTGTCATCGGGTCGCCGTAGTAGAACTCGTTGCCATCATCGTCCGGTCCAAGCGGTCCCACATAGTATTTGCCGTCGTTGGCTGTGTTGTCATAGATTTCGGTTACGGGCGTCGTCTCCGGGTCGTGCTGCGGGCCTCCGCCAGTGAGCGGTCCGAGAGGGCCTGTCGGGTTCTGTTTGTCTACTTTCTGCCAGACATTCTGATCTACATGATGCCAGTACTCATCGCCGAACAGCTCTACGATCTTGTCGTCTCCGCCGCCGGGTTTGCCATTCGAGCCGCCCCAGACAGCGGGGGAGTCGATCAGGCTACCGTCGCTTTCATCGACATACTTCCAGATGTTGCTGCCTTCGGGGTCTTCCACCAGGAATCCACCGTTCCCTCCGGGGTAGGCCGGGCGGTCGTTCCCGTCGCCCGGGTCGCCGGTATTGTATACATATTCCGGCGGCTGCTTCGAGGAGCCATCTTTATTGACTACTTCATAGATGTGCGGCGGCACGCCTACCGGCTTGTAGTAATTGCCGTTCCCGCCCTCGATGATTCCTTCGGGCACTTTTTCTTCCAGGTTGCCCAGCGCGTCTATCAGGTCTTCAATCGCTTTATATATATCTTCATCTGTTGGGTCATCCATCGTCAGGACGTCTTTGCCATTATCTACTGCGTCCTGAAGGTCTCCAAGCGTTTCGTCCGTGTACGGGCTTGGCTGCGTATTGAGTATCACGTCTCCTTTGTTGATGAGGTCTATGAGTTCCTGCAGCTTGCTCCCGCTCAGGATCACGCCGACTCCGACCAGCACGTGTACGTCGCGGTCTACACCCCACTTATCGGTGAACTCGCCGATAATTATCGCCATGCCTTTGCCTTCCGCCGTGATCGCGCCGGTGTTCGCGTCCACGGTGGCAACCTCTGTGTTGAGCGAGCGCCATTTGATGTTATCCTGGCCGGTCGTGACGTTGACCGGCGATGCCTTCGTCTTTCCGGGGCCGCTGAGCCTCACCTCGCCGCCTTCCTTTATTGTATAGGCGCTGATGTTGCGCGAGTCGGTTACCTGGTACCTGTTGCTCAGAACTACTCCGAGCCTGTTGCCGTATGAGATCGTTACTACGCCGGCTTTGACGCCTGTTACGTTTAGGTTGTTGAGGCCGGCTGCCACCGTGGATACAGTCGCTATGCTCGTGTCGCCGCTAATGGCTTCATTCAGGTTCCCGACAGCCCTTCCCTTGGTTTGCCCGACTTCGACTGTGAACTGCTCTGCAATGCCCGACTCGCAGGAGAGGGTCATTTTTATATCCTCCGGAGCGGCCATCGTCGACGTCAGAGTGAGGGCGATAACGGTTATCAGTAGGAACGCCGCTGTGATTGCCGCGATCGGCTTGCTGTGTTTCCTGCTAAACTTTTCTCTCGTTTTCATGGTGATTCTCCTTTTCGTTCTTTTTCGTATTTTGTACTTTTGGTCTTGCGGCTCGTGCTACTTTTCGGATTGCTCTGCCGGTCCGGCCTGCCGCACCCTTACCTGCGGCTTTACCCGCTGCTGCGGCCTGTGCGCCGCGTACCACTGCGGCCTGCGCGTTATATACAACTTCAGCCGGAATGCCGGTTGTCCCTGCGGCTTTCTCGCCGCGTTCCACCGGGGCGCGCTCATATATCCAGCGCGAATATGCAGTCGGGGTAGATCATATGGATGGTTATGACTGCATGTTTTTCTCCGCGCGTGAGTCTGACTTCGACCGGGATGTCAACCAGTGCGTTTATATCTCCGGCTGCTGTGTAGTATGCTACTAATTCCGCGTTCGTGGGCTGGTAGCTGAAGATGATTGAAGGCTTGTCTTCGTGCCTGCCACATGCCCCGAGCTGGATGTACGGAGCGTACTTCGAGTTTACAGCTTCTACTGTGACGTTGTAATTGCCATCCGCGATGATGTCTTCGAGGTGCACCGAACCGGTGTGGTAGAGCTGGTTGTTGTTCGGGTCTCCGGGCGCCATGAAGTCTACTTTTGCGTAGTATCCGTCGCCATGCATCGGGTCGTTGTTCGTGATTGGAACGAAGGGGCCGGTCTTGAGCGGTATTTCCGGATTGGGGGGCATGACTCCGCCGCTGCCATCCGTGACTGTCACGAGTATCGTGCTGGTCTTAGTCTCATCGCCGTCGCTTATCGTCAAGGTTATCGTCGTTGTCCCCTCGCCGGCGCCGTGGATCTTCCCATCGGCGTCGACGGTTATCACGTCAGTGTCGCCTGATTCCCAGGTTATCGTTTTGCCGTCTTCGAAGCCTTCCGGATTGACCGTGTATGTTAGCTGCAAATCGTCGCCGACGCCTATGTTCTTGTTGCCGCCGTCTATGAGCAGCCCGCCGCCATTGCCGGGCTCGCCGGGTTCACCGGGTTCGTCCCCGCCTTCATTGCCGAGTATGATATCAATGACTTCCTTGCCGTCTACCGAGGCCTCCGGGTGCTTGTCCCCGCCTTCATTCGGGTCTGCTCCGTCTTTCCACATCGGGATGTCGGCAATGTCGACTACTTCCGCAATGACGTTGATGACATAGTAGTATGACTTGTTCTTGAGTTTACTCGTGTAGCCGACCCCGTTGAGCAGCAGCCCCGTGGCCTGCCCTTCCTTGAGCGGCTGCGACCAGTAGGCATAACCGTCCGACGTCATTATCCAGCCTACGAATGCCTTCTGCTCCTCTTCGCCCATTTCCAGGAACTCCGCCGCAGATATGATTTGCGCGTATGGAGTCTGTTTCGCCCCGGGCGTATTCTCGTTGTAGTTGTTTACGTCCTGCGCGAGGGGCTGGCCGCTGCCTGCGGGCATATACCATTTCTGCCCACCCATGATCCAGGTGAAGTAGTCATGGAACTTGTTCCCCTGGTGGTTGCTGTTGCCGCAGTCCTCCGCAGTCGCGCCGTGTATGTGCGTGAACCAGTCGGCAGAGCTTGCGGGGCGCCATTTGTAGTTGCCGATGTTCATCGCTTCTTCCAGTTTGACGCGTACATAGAGCGTTACGCCGCCTGTGTTCTCAACGTACACATCCTTCTTATTCTTGCCGTCGAAGTCGTCGTGCAGCGTTGAGTCCGAATGCTTGCCGAAGAACTCGTTCTTCTTCGATACTGTCTGCTCCCAGGCGAATGTGCCTGTCGCTACCAGCGCGACTATGCACGCGAGGGCTACCAGAACTCTTATCTTGTTTTTCATCTTTCTATCTCCTTTTTATGTTTTAGTATTCTGCCTTGAGGGCTTCCGCCAATGTTTTTACTCCTTCTTAGTTCTTGTAAAGAGGACGTATCTGAGCACTATCGCGCCGGCCGCGAGGATTGCCAGCCATAGCCTGGGATCGGTTTCGTCGCCTGTTTTCGGTATTGACCCCGACCCTTGCGGACCTCCGTTGCCATTTGACTCCCTGCCGGCTCCCGGTATGTTCGGGTCGTCGATACCGAAGAGCGGGTCCTCTGTCTCCTCAGGAGGGACTTGCGTCGTCTCTTCGGGCGGGGGTTCCTCCTCCGGTGTTTCTTCTGGGTGTGTTTCCTGCGGCGTCTCCGTTTGCGTTGGCGGGGCTTCCGTCTCGGGGGATTCTACCGGCGGCGTCTGCGTTTCTTCCGGCGTTTGTGTCGGAGTGGTTTCTTCGGTCGGTGTCTCCGACGGCGGGGGTGTCGTAGGAGGCGGCGTTGTCGGCGGTGGAGTCGTCGGAGGCGGAGTCGTTGGCGGTACGGTCGGTTTGATGGACTCGTTTGAGAACTCGTTCTCGCATGTGTTCCTGTCTTCAAGCGCTTGCGCTGTGCTGCCGGTGCCAATGATTACAACTCCCGCGAGAACCAGCGTGACCGCTGCCGCGATTATCGGCCGGAGTATCGCTGTTCTATTTTTTTTGCTTTTCGCCATATGCTGAGCCTCCTTTGCTTTCGACTTTCCCGTTTCGCTGCGGGCCTGCCCTCGGCGGGTTGCTTTTTCTGTCAATCATCCCGCTCACCTTAGGAGCCTTTCTACGCCGCCTCCCTGCAAGCCTTTCTTCGCCGGCTTTACAAAAAGGCCGCGAATGCAAAACGATAGTATCAGGCACAGTCCGAAGATAATCAGCACTATGTATACGTTCTCCGCGAGGTATGACATAACCGCTCCTGCTACCGGCAATGTGAAAATCACTTTTCCGACAATGCTTTCCGCGAGTACGATTTCTTCATCGGGGCTTGCGTTGTTTACCCCCATCGTCCGAAATCCTCTGCCGCCCGCCGGGCCCTGGTTCTCCAACACTTCCACGATATTGTGCGTTACTGTCTGGATTCCTCCGCGCATAAACGTGATTGTGTCTCCTATGCCGAGGTCTTCTGCTTGCGTTTTCTTGACCAGGATAAACGAACCTTTCGGGATCTCGCTTTGCATGCTGCGAGACTCAACGGTGAAGTATGAGAAGCCGAATATCGTTTTGGGCGCTCCCGGCTGCGTTCCTGAGGTCAGAATCGTGACCAAAATCAGCGCTATCGCTAGGTAAAAGATTACATCTGATATCAGCGCGAGGGCGCCAATGCTTTTTTTCTGCTTGCGGCTTTCCTGCACCGCTCCGTCTTCCGGCCCTGGCTTCCCGGCATCGCCATTGCTCCGGTTCTCTTTTTGAGCTATATTGCACGCTGCAATCAACGCGGGATCGATTACCAGCGGCGTAATCGGTTTGTGCTTGGCGTCGGGGGTAGGGTCGGGGGCGGCCGCAGGGGTGACCGCACCAGTGGCTGCGACAGCCCGGTCAGCCAGGTCAGCTTTGGGAGCCGCCTCTTCGGCAGCGGGGTGCCGCTGTGTCTGTTCCGGAGCTGCGCGGTTGTACTCGGCTATGAAGTCCGTATTCAGTTCATCAATCGACTTAAGCGGCATATCTATCGCTCCCTTCTATTTTTCTTTGATTGCATTTCTACCCGACTACGTTGGCTGTTTTGATTGGTATTACGGACGCTTTTTCCCGCACAGGCAGCTGCGTCCGCTCGCAGTTGTGCGCGCTGCCGTCGAGAATGCTCTCCATCTCCGACATCGTCCGCCTGATAAGGTCGTGCGACGCTTCGCGGGCTTTGCCGGCTCTCCGGTTAATCTGCTCCGCCTCGGCCTTTGCGTCGTCAATAATTTTGACGGCCCGCGCCCTTGCGGAGCTCTCTTCGAAGGCGGCTGCGTCGAGTATCTTGCTCGCTGATTCTTTCGAGTCGGCGGCTGCAAGCATCGCCTCATCGATTATGCGCATCGCTTCGTCGCGTGCGCATGCCAAGGTTTTTTCCGCTTCCGCCCCGGCGTCGGCCATGACCTTGTGCGCGAGGATTTCCATGTCGACGAGAGTCTTTGCTATCACGTCCGTGTCGGGTGTCTCCTGCGCCTTTGTTTCGAGTTCGTTGTAGTCTTCGAGAAGGCAGTTGTATTTCTCGCAGACTGTGTTGTACTCGTCATAGGCTGTCCTGTACGCTTTGGTCAGGTTCGACACATAGCTGTCTACCTGCTCCTTGTCGTAGCCATTGCGTTGCCTCGTGAAGTTGATGTCTGTGCTAGTCGTTGTCATCGTTTCTGCCATTTTCTTTTCCTCCCTACTTTTTGTCCTGCGGCTCTGCGGAGTTGTTCGCGCCGGTTCTTCGCATTGCCTCGTTTTCTGTCATGCTCAAAGTCTAAGAGATGAAGTAACTTTAAGGTCAATAGGGTTTTTTCAAATTTTTTGAAATTTATGTTTGAAAAGATGCGAAAGCCTTGAATTGCAAGGCTTTCATGGCGTAATTATTTTTTATTTTTACACTTTTGCGTGCTGAAACATAGAGAAATCAGGTGAAAAACCACCCAATTTCCTTAAAGCTGGTTTCAAGTTTTGACATTTTGCACCGAAACCCGTATACTATACGTGGGGCTCCGCCCCACACCCCATCGGACGTTTTTCGCGTTGTTCGCTCACGGGCGAAATCAATCCGCCCTACTCACTTAGCGAAAAACGCCCTCACGCGCCTTCGGCGCGCAACGCGCGTCCGCGCGTTGTTAGTTTACTATACGTGGGGGTTGCTGTTTGTGAAAAGGAAGACGATTCTTTCAATACTGTTCGTTGTGATAATGGTCGGGCTGCTGGTTCTCATGGCTGCCGACCTCTATCCGCTCATCAAGGGCGTCATCACCTCCACCGACGACGAGCATGGCATGGCGAGTTACATTTCATCATACGGGGCGCGCGGCGTCCCGATACTGCTCTGCCTTGGGGCTTTGCAGATAATCATCGCTTTCATACCTTCTGCCGCCATACAGCTCCTGACCGGTTTGTGCTACGGCGTGTGGTTGGGCGCCGCAATCAACCTTGGCGGCTGTATACTTGGGAATATCTTCATCATCGTCGCAATAAGGCAGCTCAAGAACGTTTTTGCTCCGTTTACCCGGAAGAAGGCAGCCAAGGCTGAAGGAGATACAGGCGCAACCGAAGCTTCAGCCGGGGCGGGAGAGGCGTCTCCTCAACCACAGAGCAAGAGGAGGAGGGTCAGGAACGCGCTCAGTCTCGAGAGGCTCTCAAAGGTCAAAAGGCCGGAGATGATCGCCTTCTGCTTTTTCCTGATCCCTGGCATACCGAACGGCTTTGTCCCCTACGTGTTCGCGACGACCGACATACCGCTTCGCAAGTATATTCCGGCCGTAGCTGCGGGCTGTGTCCCGTCGACGTTTATGTGCGTCATCGTCGGCGACAGGTTGAGGGCGGGAGATAAGGCAACGGTTATCGTCATGGCTGCCATTATAATTGCCGTTATGGCTGTCGTTTTGATTTTCAAAAACAGGATTTTGGCTTTCATTTTCGGAGAGAATGCAAAGTCCGGGGAAGAAGCCCGCCGGTCGTAGATGGGGCGGGAGTTTGTAGCCGGAGGGTGTCTGTTCAGGTATCCCGGAGGATTAAAGCCCATGCAGCATCAGCGTAACCAACACGGCGAGGCGCATTAGGGGCGTGACCCGTCTTACCGGTACGGGGGCCAGCTTTAAGGCGCAGCAGGTGTGGAATATATTATAAAGGAGATTGAGCTATGAGTGATTTACTGGCAAATGATGTGAGGAAAATGTTCGACAGGGCTTTCGCAACTGTCAGGGGCATCCTCGAAGTATTCCCGGAGGATAAGTTCCTTGAGCCGCACGGTGATGAGTACTACATCCCGAGCAGCATAGCTTACCACATCGCGTCTTTCATCGACGGGGCTGTCGCAGGCGGTTTCAGGAAAGATCCCGACTTCAGGTCAAAGCAGCCTTTCGGCGAATGGCACGGCATCACACGCGACCGGCTTCCCAATAAGGCCGCGCTGCTCGCGTACTATGACGAAGTCGAAAAAAGGGCGAAAGAGGAGCTTGCCGGCATTGACGACGCTGCTGTCACAGCTGCTCTGCCGCCTGAAATGGCGCGCATGGGCGCAACGCAGCTTGGCGCTTACCTGGGGTGGATGCGGGAGATTTCCGACCATACCGGCGAGCTCAACAAAATGCTCATCGAAAACGGAATCGACGACGTCTGGAAGTAGCGGTACGCAACGCTCGTATAGTTTGCGCGCAACGCTACTGTTGGCTCCTTGCGCTCGAAAGACATTACCAACCAAACGCAGCAAAACCCGGGAGGCAATAACTCCCGGGTTTTCTGTGTCGTCGGGGAGCGTACCGTTTCCGGTGCGCGCCCCGGGAAAGAGGGAAGAAAGAAAAGAGAGGGTAATCAATTAATTATGTACAGTGCTCGCGGTAACCGTCACATCGCGCTGGCGAAGTCGTCGCCCGCTATTATAATGTGGTCGTCCAGGCGGATTCCCATTATCTCGCCGGCCTGTTTGATCCTGCGCGAGACCTCCCTGTCCTGCTCGCTGACATCGAGCATCCCGCTCGGATGGTTGTGCCCGATGATGATCGACGCGGCCCGGTCTTCAAGCGCGGCGGAGAACACTTCCCTCGGATGTACCAGAGAGGAGGTCAGCGTCCCGATCGTGATGACCCTGTTGTTGATGAGCCTTCTTGCGCCATTGAGGGTAAGGAGGACGAAGTGTTCCTGTTTCTTTGCCTTTAGAAACCCCAGTTGCTCCGCGGCTCTTTCGGGGGAGTCTATCAGCGGCGCTGTTTGCTTGAGCAGCTTTCTGCGGCAAAACTCAAGCGCAGCGAAGATGGTCGCCGACTTTGCATAACCTATGCCTTTAATCGACTGGACGTCTTCGATTGATAACGTGTCGACGCCGACCTTCTGAATCTTATTGTTGAGGTTCTTCGCTATCTGTTTGAAGTCGTTGCCCTTGCCGCCGCTGCCGATAACGATTTGAAGCAGTTCGACGTCCGTCAGCGCTGCCGCGCCTTTACTGCTCAGTTTCTCCCTGGGCAGTTCCATTATGTTCTGCATACGCTTCATCTCCTCACCGGTGCTATTCGCCTTTCGTACTTTCAGTGTAAGCAATGAAGCTGCTTGAATGTCAATACCCTTTTGAAAATATTTTTTTATTTCTCCTTTTCGTTGCTATTAAAGGAAAAATGCGTCCCCCCGGAGGCGCTGCCCGCCCCGGTCAGGGGCGGATAATCTTCGACCTACATGAAAGTTTGCACATGAAAGTTTACAAACTATTCTTGAAAGAACAGTGCAAATACGCTACAATAACCGCGTTATGAATAATCTATTAGCTAAGTTGACTCCCCGCCCGCATACCGCCTCGGCGCGCCGCGTTTCGCGCGCGTGCGCGCTTGCCTTGGCGCTGCTCATGTGCCTAACGGCCGCTTCCTGTGCGCAGAAACCTGAGGTAAAAACCGCCTATTCCCCTGCGCAAATCGCGCAAGCTATCATCGAGGGACAAGGGCGCACCGGCGCTATGGAACCTCTGACTCCGGGCGATGGCATGTTCGAGGACTACCTCGCCGTAAACTACCGGCTCGACGCCGCGCTGCTTGAAGACGGCGCTGTCTACTATGCGGATGGAGGGGATGCGAGCGAGGTCGCGGTGCTGCTGGTTAAGGACGCCGCCAACACCCAAAAGGTCACCGACGCGCTTTCCGCATACAAATACCGCAGGGTTTCAGCCTTGACAGGCTATATGCCTGAGCAGGAAAAGATGGCGTCGCAGGGGATAATCACAAGCAAAGGCAACTATGCGGCGCTTCTGATTATAGAAGACCCGGCCGCCGCTGAGTTTGCGTTCGCTTCCTGCTTCAACGGCAACCCACCAAAGCTCCCTGACAACGCGAGTTCGCGGTCGCCCACTCCGGATGAGGCAGGGCAATCTACGCCTGAAGGCGGCGCTCCGGCAACAGACATCGAACTATCTTCAGACCCGAACCATACTGCTTCGCATAGCCCCGATCCGACTCCCGCGCCCGGCGTAACAGAGCCGGAGCAGGGGCAAGAAAGCGGCAGGCCGGACTCGCAGGACGAAACGCCAAGCGATCCGGGCGAGGGTGATGCTCTTGGCAGCCCAAGTGAGTCTCCAGTTCAGGAAAGCTCCCCCACGCCATCGCAGGATACGAGCCCGACGCAGAGCAAACCGCCTCAGCCCCCTACAACCCCTTCCCCGTCGGCTTCCGAGCTCCCGTCCTCCACGCCGTCGTCCACGCCGTCGCAGCAGCCTCCCACGCAGAGCCCTCCTACCGGCGCGCAGACCGAAACCCCGGATGCGACGCCGGCAGCTGACGACAGGTATAACCGCGCAGCGGTGCTCGCGGCATGGCGTTCAGGCGATAGCTCTTCTTTGACGGAGAAGAACCGCAAGATACTTGAAGCGGCTAGCGATGTTATAGGTAGCCGCATCAACCAGGGCATGTCCGACTATGATAAGGAGCTGACAATCCACGATTGGATCGTCCTTTGGACTTCCTATGACGAAGAGGCTTCCAGCACCTCGCCCAACGCGACGCCGGATCCTGATAACGACAACCCCTACGGGGTGTTCTTCAGCCGCAAGTCGATATGCGCCGGCTACTCGTCCACGTTCCAGCTTTTCATGGATATGCTGGGGATCGAATGCATCACCGTCGCGGGGCATGCGCGAGACTTGTTCACGGAGCACGCATGGAACATGGTGAAGTTGGGCGGCGAGTGGTATTGCGTGGACGTCACCTGGGATGACCCTGTCGGCGACTTGCCGCCTACATACATTTCGCACAACTTTTTCAACGTGACAAGCGAGTTCATGCGCATGACGGAGCACATCTGGGACGAAGCTGCTGTCCCGGAGGCTACGGCGACAAAATATGCCTACGGGTACAGCAGATAGTGGTTACAGGTCATTGTAGGAAGGTGTCTTTATGCAACTGAGAAGTAACGAGGAAGCTGTTAGAGTCATATACAAATGTGCAATCGATTATAAAGCAGAAACAAGCCCAACACCGATTAAAGTGCGGGCTTGTTTCCGATTAACCTTACTCAAAGAAAATCACGCATAAAATTTCCTTGCGATTCGCAGGCCGCATTAGCCCTCGTCTGTCACTTCGGACGGGCCGCTTAGGCCGCCCATGGCTCCCATGAGCGAGCCGAGAGAGAAGCCTTCGCCTTCGACATACTCGTCAAGGTCTTCCGGCGCCTCGATTACGATGCCTTCACCGTAGTCCGTGACGTCAACAGTGAGTTTCAAGGTGAGGGCAAGCAGCGGCAGCGGAACAAGCGGCATTTTTGCGCCCAGCCCGAAATCCAGTTCGAGCCCAACTATCATTCCGTCAGCATCGACGGAGAACTTCATCACGAGCGCGTCTGTCGATACCTTCATCGTGCTCAACAGGGGAACCATCAGGGACATTTCTCCCAGGTTCATGCTTCCTAGCATATCCGCAACGCCGTCGCCCGCCAGCGCTTCGCTCAGAGCGGAGTTGATCATATCGTCCGCGAAGCCTTTTACTATCTCGACCGTATACGTCGTGACTCCCCCCTGAGACGATTTGCTTATGCTTTCAATCCAGTAGAACGGGTTGAGCGACGCCTCTCCGGCGATGCTGCCCGCTGACTCCTCGCCGATCAGGGATTCCAGGGACATCTTCGTCTTGCTGTCGCCGGAGTCGATATACGCACACTCATCCGCTACGTAGATGCTCAGGGTAGTGCCTTCCGCCCCCTCCTCGTCGGTTGCCATCTCTACGGCGATTGAAGCGACGACGCCCGTCTCGGTCATGATCAGGCTGATATACGCCTCGCCTTCAATGGTATTCTTGTTGCTCATCATCGTAATATCAAGAGCAATGTCGGCAATCGCAGCCAAAGCATTAAGGCCTTCCGCTCCTGCAGCGCCGCCAAAGATCTCGTTGTACATCGCGATGCGGCCGAGAAGCCCGGCAGCGGCTTCCGCCGTCACCGCGCCTTCATCGACGAGTTTCTCGAGCAAAGTGCCGTACTGCCCGCCTTTCGTGGCGGTAGTGAGGGCAAGGTATGAGACTGCGGTCATCTCGCCGCGCAGGAAGTCCCCGCTCAGCAACGCGCTGTCAACTATGCCGATCTTTTTCCCGAAGTCCAGCGCTTCGTCATACAGGACGCCGCTTGAAGCGTCGGCGTCGCTGTAACCGAGCGCGCGCAGCACGAAAGTCACGTACATCTGCGCAGTGCATAAGCCGCCCGGGCCGAATGTTTCAGTCGTCGTGCCTGTCGTGAATCCCTTCTCGTACGCGAGGGCTACGTTGTCATCCGCCCATGCAGGTACGTCGCTGAAAGGGTGCTCATACGCGCCGCCTTCGGCTTCAGTTTCGAGCCCCAGCAGGCGCACGAGCATCGTCACGCCCTCGGCTCTGTTCGGAGCGCGCTCAAGGTCATACCCGGAACCTGTACCTTTGAAGAGCCCGAGCGCGTTGAGTTGCTCCGCGTGATAGTTATAGTTGGCTGCGGACGCCGTCAAAACAGGCGCGCACACGAGCATGACGACTGCGGTGAGTATTATCAGTATCTTCTTCATTTAATCAAATCCCCTTGTACGTTGTTGGTTTACTGTCGCAACTCTACTTGCGGTCCATCGGGATATCGCCCAGGTTGACGTCTACCGTAGCGTCCACGGCGTCGAACGTCTTGTACTCATAGCCTTTCGCCTCGATAACGACGTCGTACTTCCCAACTGCGAGATCCTTAAACCAGAAATCGCCGTATTCGTCGGTGACGACTTCGACGGTTTTCCCGCCGTTAGTCGCGCGGCAGCGCGCACCGATGAGCACTTCCTTTTCGACCGGGTCGTAGACCGTCCCGGCTATGAACTTGCCCGGTATGTTCCTGTAGAACACTTTCGGGCGAAGGCCGGTTTCCGGCTGGCGGACTGTAGAGCCGATTATGAAGTCCTGCAGCTCGCTTTCCTCGCCGTACTGCATCGCGTCTGTCGGGCAGGCTTCGACGCAGCGCGGCAGCTTGTAGCCATTATCGAGCAGGTGGGCGCAGCCTGTGCATTTCTGGCAGATCTTCAGCTCATCATTTTTGAAGATCGCGTCGTACGGGCAGGCTTCCATGCACTTGCCGCAGCCTTTGCACTTTTCGGGGTCGAGTATCACGAAGCCGTCCTCGCGGCGGTAATAGGCTTCATGTTTGCATGCTTCCATGCAGGCTGCTTTCTCGCAGTGGTTGCACATATAGGGTATGTAGTGGATCTTCACTTTCGGCATCGTGCCCCCGACGAACTCCTGTAGCTTGACCCAGAACTGCCCGGTGTCAGGCTGCGGCTTCGCGTATGGCGTCCAGTCGTTTCCGGCGTGTTCGTCTTTGCAGGCCAGTTGGCAGTTGTAACAGCCATTGCATTTGGCCACGTCGACGGTGATTACTTTCGGCATTTAGGTGTTTCCTCCCTTTCTCAGCTCTTCAGAAGCCATCCGTCCAGGCATACGCCCGTCGCTTCGTCGATCTTCCTCGCGAACGCGTCGGGGTATTGCGCTTTCCAGGACGCCATTTCGTCGTCTGTCACTTTCTCCACGTTGACGAGGAATCCGGACACGACCATACCTGTTGCATGTTTCGAGATGTTGTTGCGCGGTGTGATGAGGTTGATCGCGCCGCCCCTGTCGAGAGTCTCTGCGTCTATCGGGTCGAACCTCGAACCGTGGTCCACATATACGACTTTGGGGATCAGCCTTTCTGTGAGGTAGGCGGCGCAGAGGACTGTCCCGCGCTCGTTGAACACCTTGACGATATCGCCGTGCTCAATGCCGTGCTCCGCCGCTGTCGCAGGGTTCAGCCAGGCTGGTTCGTACTGGTAGCCGTCTTTCGCGCGGATTTTCATTGTCTCGATCTCGCGGCTCCAGGTCACGTCGTCCAGGTTCGCATGGAAGCGCCATCTTCCGTGGTTGGACATGCACAGGTAGGGGTAGTCTGCGGCGCGCGTCGATGAGAGCCTGTCGTCGTGCAGTTCGCTCTTTTCGATCCACTTCGGGTATGGCGGGCGTTCGGGGTCGCCCGGGAAGTGTTTTTGAATCGCTGTCGAGGTGAACTCCAACTTGCCCGTCGGGGTTGTCAGCGGGTTCTTCTCCGGGTCTTCCGCGAAGGGGTTGAGCCCCGCCGGGTGTTCTTGTATCTTAGGATCGGCCGGTATAATGAATATATCGTTCTTGTGGAACTCATCGTCGTGGTCAAGGTGCGCTACGCCGCAGCCTTGCCAGAAGAGTTCTATAACGCGCTCTATGGCTTTCTCGTTGCCTGTATATGCCATATACACGTCCTCGCTGACTTTCTTCGCCACGGAGGCGACGCACTCGAAGTCGTTGCGCGACTCGCCGACCGGCGGGCATGCCGGGTATTCGTGGAAGATAGCCGTAAGCGTCCCGCCGCCTTTGTCGTCGCAGATGTCCTCCATCTCAAACTTCGTCGCAACGGGCAGGATGATGTCCGCCATGTAGCAGTCGTTTTCCATCCAGGGGTGCTGCGCCACTATGCACTCAATATCCGTGGAGCGCATCGCTTTGACGAAGGAGAAGCCGTCGTTCCAGCACGTGACGTTGCAAGGCGAGTCTGTCCATATCATGTGCAGGCGCGAGCAGCCGGGCCTCGGGAATACATGTTTCTCCCATTGCTGTTCAGCCGGCCCGCAGAACGAGTACAGCCCCCACCACTCGATGCTTTCGTTGAGGATGGCCTGGTGGACCATGCACCTCGGTATCGACTGTTGAGGGGGCGTGTCGGTTATCTTGCACAGCTCGGCCAGTTCTTCGATCATGCTCGCAGAATCGCTGAGTTTGAAGCGGCCTTTTCCGATGTCGTCCTGGATGCCAAGCGGTTCGTCCGATTTGCCGAACCTTGAGGTCATGTCTGTATGCAGGTCGTTCTTCGACCCATACGGCCTGACTATCTCGGCGCGGTGCGGGACGTTAATAAGCGCTTCGCCCTGATGCGGCATCTGGTAGACCGGCGTGTGCAGGTTCCACTCGAGCCATTTCGCGTGATGCACCCCGGGTTTCCCGAGGCCTTGCATGCCGAGAAGGATAGACTGCAGCCTGGCCGGCTCAGTCGAGAAGGCGCCGCGTATCCCCGGGCCGCCGTTGCCTATGGTCATGCTGGTGACTTTTTTCGCCCAGTCGCGCGCGAGGGCTTTTATCGTCCATTCGGGGACGCCGCATTTTTCGCTGGCCCAGGCGGGCGTTTTCGCTTCGCCGTCTTCTTTGCCGAGGACATAGTCGAAAAACGGCTCGGCTCCTACGGCGTGGGTTTTGACGTATTCTTTGTCGTATGTGCCCTCGGTGAGCCAGACATGTGCGATTGCGAGGAACATCGCCGCGTCTGTGTTAGGGAGGATTGGTATCCATTTGTCGGCCATGCGGCAGGCGGAGTAGTTGAGCGCCGGGTCTACGTAGATGTACTTCAGGCCGATGCTGTGCAGCCATTCGTTCAGGCGGCTCGACATGTAGCCGTCGAATCCGACCGGGGTCGTCTCAGGGTCCGCCGCCCAGAACAGCAGCAGCTCGGAATGCTTTGCGATGTCGGGCCAGACGTTGCCGGAGGGTTGCATTTCGCCGACAGGCTCGCCGCCCCAGACGTTTTTCGAGCCCCAGGAGTAGCCTTCCCAGCTATCCTGGTTCCTCATTTGAATCGTATATCCGCCCATCAGCGACAGCAGCCTGTTCGCGCAGCCGTGGCTGGGAGCGACGTGCTTGCCTTCGCCGTGCATGTCGGCTTCCGATAGCACTGCCGACATTCCGTATGTCTCGCGTATGCGCATAAGCTCATCGGCGACGAGCTGCGTCGCTTCATCCCAGGAGATGCGGACATATCCGGACTTGCCTCTGTTTTGCGGGTTTCTTTCGCCTTTCGGGTCCCAGTCCACGCGCTTGAGCGGGTAGCGCACCCTGTTTTCGGAGTAGACGCGTTTTTTGTATGACATGAAGTATACACCGGGCAGCGTGCGGTCCGGCGGCGTCAGCGTTTTCCCGCGCGCTTCGATTTTCCAGGGGGTTTTGCTTTCCCAGTCGACGTAGTCCCGGTAGTGCAGCGGGCGGATCCGCGTGAGTTTGCCGTCCTTGCCGGACTCTACGACGGTTGGCAGTCCGCTGCTCGGTCCCATGAGGCTGGCCGCCTTGAATACGCGCTTGTCGCGTTTGACGTCGATAGGTTTAACTTTCATATGGCTCCTCCTCCTATTTTGGTTGGTTTTGACGGTGCAATGAGTATATCACTCTATGCAGCTTGTTGCAACTTTTTGGTGACTTTTGTCCAAGGCTCCTCGTAACTATTCAGTGCCACCTTGGTTCGGCCGTTACATCACCGAGGCACTGAATAGTTACTGCTCCTCACCGTCCGAATATCTCCGCCGCTTCCGCCATATTCTGCTTTATCTTCACGCCAAATGGGCAGCGCGACTCGCATTCGCCGCATTTGCTGCATTCGCTGCCGCCGTGCTCGAGGCTGCTGTAGTGGGAGCGTATCGAAGGCGGGACGTTTGATTCGTCGAGCCGGGCGATGTCGAGGTACCTGTTGACGGCGGCGATGTCGATGTTCGAGGCGCAGGGCTGGCAGTGGCTGCAATAGACGCAGTTTCCTCTGAAGTCGTTCATGGGGGTGTTGATCGCGCGGGAGTAATCGCGTTCCTGCTTGCTCGCGTTGAGGTATCCCACGCAGTCGAGGACTTCTTCGCGCGTTTGGCAACCGACCATGACGCTTGTGACTGCCGGGCGCGTCAACGCATAGTGTATGCACTGCGTAACGGTTAAAGGCTCTTGGAATGGCGTATGCTCTGCGGATATTAGCTTGCCGGCGCCGAGCGTTTTCATAACGGTGACGCCTATCCCCCGCTGCTCACAGAGCTTGTACAGTTCCGCGCGTTTCGGGTCTATCCCCCTGAAAAGCTCGGGCATGAACCCGTTCTCCAGTTGCTTGAGGATATATTGATCCGGTGGCAGCATGTCATATGCGGGGTTGATGCTGAACATCATTATCTCCGGCAGCCCTGTTTCGATGACGCGCTTTGCCATCTCAGGGTTGTGCGAGCTGAAGCCGATATGGCCTATGTCTCCCTTTTCCTTCAGGCTCTTGGCGTAGTCCGCGAAGCCTGTCTCGAAGACACCTTTGTAGTCGGCTTCCGAGTCCATGAAGAACAGCATCCCCAGATCGATATAACCGCCGAATATGCGTAGCAGATCCTCAAAGTATTTCTTCACTACGCTAAGGTCGCGGCTGATGTCATACTTTTGGTTGAGATCGACCGAGCCCAGATGGCCTTGTATCATCACTTTGCCGCGCCGCGTTCCGATGGCTGCAGCTATGTGCTCGCGGATTTCCTTCCCCGGCATGAACACGTCGAAGATGTTTATCCCGCTGTCGATCGCGGCGTCGATCGTGTCTTTTACCTGGTCGTATGGTTTGCCGTCAAGGTTTTCGCAGCCCAGCCCTATAACGCCGGCCTGCAGGCCTGTCGCCCCCAACTGTCTGTATTCCATAGTTTCGCTCCTCCTTAGGTATTATCTACCGGATTTATATGCACCATGCAGTGCTTGACTGAAGGGAAACTGCTCTCTATCGCGTCGTGTACGCGCTGCGCGATGCTGTGCGCTTCGTTCAGCGAAGCATCCCCGTCTGAGTTGATCTCGATATCCACATAAACCTTGTCACCAAAAAGCCTTGTGTTGATGAGATCGACTCCCATCACGGAGTCCTGGGCCAGGACAACCTTTTTTATCTCCTCAACGAACTCGTCGTCGCAAGCCGTATCGGTCATTTTTGAAACTGCTTCCCTGAAAATGTCAATTGAGACTTTGAAGATGAATATGCAAATCACGACGCAGGCTATTGAATCGAGTATCGGCAAACCTAAGCGCGCGCCCAGAATCCCGGCGAAACTGCCTATCGAAGACATGGCGTCGGAGCGATGGTGCCACGCGGACGCCTTCATCGCCACAGAGTTTATCTTCTTCGCTGCGCTTATCGTAAGCCTGTACATGGCTTCCTTGACGACGATAGAAACGATGGCCGCGACCAACGCCAGAGTGCCGGGGATTGTTAGCTCGCCGTAATTGCCGCCGATTATTTTCTGCAGGCCGCCCCAGCCTATGATCGCCCCGACTGCAAAGAGTATGAAGGCAAGGATTAAACCTGCGACGCATTCCATTCTCTCATGGCCGTAAGGGTGCTCTTTGTCCGACTTTCTGTTTGAGAGCTTCACGCCAATCAGCACGATGATTTCACCCATCACATCCGAAAGGGAGTGTACTGCGTCAGAGACCATTGCAGCGGAATTTGCCAGCAAACCCGCGAGGAGCTTAAACACGGTCAGCGCGACATTACCGATGAGCGTTACGCGGATAACGCGAACAGCGGTTCTTTCGTTAGTCGATGATGGACTTTGCGATTCGCCCAACTATATATCCCCTTCCCTAGGAGCCTTGGACAAAACTCCCGCCATCATCTAGAGTCGGCGCAGCCGGCTTTGCACCGCCTCTTTCCGCCTGTTTTGCGCGTTTTTCGGTTAAATACAGCAAGTATTCGCCCC
>WRJQ01000032.1 GCA_009778485.1 Oscillospiraceae bacterium | reverse complement strand
GTGTGGGCGTATGGGCGGGTGTCGTAGAGGCTGAGGCTTGGGCGGGCGCCCGGGACGGTCGCCCCTACAGGGGTTCCGTCTCCTGGCCACTGACCACTGACTACCGACCCATCGCTTTTCGTGTATACCAAAACTTTCGGCTTTCCTGTTTTGTTGTAGCTGTCGAGCGCAGCTTTGTGAGTATCCGGTAAACCCCCGTCGCCTGAAGGCGGCACCCCCTTTGAAAAGGGGGCTGATTCGCCGGGTTCAGTCAAAAAGAAAGCGAGGGAGCAGTCCGCAATCTCAGCGTCGCGGGCTGCGCCCTCGCTTATTGTATCGTCAAGTATCGGAGTGAAGTAATGCCCTCTGCTGACGTAGCAGTTGTTGATATCGAGAAAGAATAGTCGTAGTTCAGAGACGTCAGTCTTAAGGTTATCCGGCTGTGCAGCGACAAAGATTTTGGTTATCTCCATTTTCAGCACCGTCCTTCACCATTTGCCACCCCTACTTGATCTCCGCCCGTTTGAAGACAGCGTAGCCGCCGGCAACGGAAATGACTATGTAGCATAGTCCTACAAGCAGCATTTTAGTAATCTCTCCGAAAGTCATCGAGCTTATTCCTGCTGCTGCAGCCATGTTCGAGGCAAGCTCATACTCGAAGAGCTGCTCGAAGCGGCGTGAGATAAATGAAAGGCCAAGTATCAAAACAGCCGGCACAAGCAGGAAAGCGATGAAAACCCCGGTAAACCCGCCCGACCTCATTAGGAACACAAAGAAGTTCGCCGCACATGCTCCCGCGAGGCACAGCAATAGCTGCGCAAGGAAGATTTGCGCGACGCCAAGCAAATACTCGCCGTCGAACGCGCCGCCGAAACCGCTCCACAATGTCGCGGCGATAGTGGAAAACACGAAGTAAACGATGAGCAGCGCAGCACAAACGATACAAGATAGCAGCAGCTTGGAGAAGTAGTAGCTGCCCCGCGATACCCCTCCCGCAAGAACGTTCTTCGCGCTGCCGGAAGTGAAATCGGTTACGCCGATGAAAACGACCAGGGGCAGCAGGATATACATGATGTTGGAAGTGCCCCCTGCGGCGCGCACCACCGCTTCCCTGCCTGTCGGCGCACGGAACAGCTCCGATATATCGAAGGCGCCGGGATTCGGATCGTCAAAGTCGAAGTCGCTGAAATCGAACTCGAGCATGTCAAGGGCGCTGCTGTCGACTCCGGCATTCATGTTCATGCCGCCAACCACCTGGAGGATCATAATAAACACAAAGACTGCCAGAGTGATATAGAGGCCTTTGCCCCTCACTATGCGGTAAATATCCGCGCGAATTATGCTCATCGCAGTACACCTCCGATGATTTTTGTATAGTACTCTTCCAGGCTGTCTCCGACTTCATACATCGACGCTACGCGGACGCCGCCCTGGCTGAGCCTGAAAGTGATCTCCGAAGGATTGTCGAGGAACTCGTAGATGCGCAGCTCGTTCGGGCCTACTTGCATGCAGGTGTGTATCTGCAGCTCTGACTCAAGTATTGACATAGCTTTCGCGGCGTCGTCGACAGTGACCGAGAGCGCGCTCTTGCATTCCTCGCGCAGCTCGTCCTGTGTGATTGTCTTGACGAGCCTTCCTTCGTGGATGAACGCGTACTTCGTGGCGACCTGCGAAAGTTCCGTCAGGATATGGCTGGATATGAGCAGCGTCACGCCGCCCTCGTTCAGGCGTTTCATCAGGTCGCGCATCTCGACGATCCCTATCGGGTCAAGGCCGTTTATCGGTTCGTCGAGGATTATAAACTCCGGTTCGTGCATTACCGCGAGGGCGAGCCCAAGCCTCTGCTTCATACCCAAAGAGAAGTTTTTGAACTTTTTGCTGCCGGTGTCTGTCAGATTGACAAGCTCCAGCGATCTGCGAATCACGCCCTTATCCGCCATGCCTCCAAGTATTCGGTAATACTCCAGGTTCTGCTCCGCCGAGAGGTTCGGGTAGAGCGCGGGCATCTCCACGACGCTGCCCATGCGCATCTTCGCTTCATTATGGCCTTGGGCGATGTTCTTGCCGAACAGCTCGATTTCGCCCGCGTCCGGGTGAGCCAGGGAGGTGACGAGGCGCATCAGCGTCGTCTTGCCGGCGCCGTTTTGCCCGACAAGCCCGAAGATATCGCCTTTCTCAACCGTCAGGCTGACGTCGTCGACGGCAGCCTTCTTGCCATAGCGCTTAGTGAGGTTTCTCGTCGTCAATACACTCATACACTTTCTTGGCTTCCCGGCGGAAGCCTCTCCTTATACTCTAAATACTCTACTTTACT
This sequence comes from Oscillospiraceae bacterium, assembly GCA_009778485.1. Taxonomy (GTDB): domain Bacteria; phylum Bacillota; class Clostridia; order Oscillospirales; family Oscillospiraceae; genus WRMH01. Next base: position 18,647 of record WRJQ01000032.1, on the reverse strand, counting down.
CTCGCGACTCCCCGATCCGGATAAACTGATCGCTGATCCTGTCGAACACAGCCACCAGGACCGGGTCAAAATGGAATCCCGCTTCTTCCGCAATGATGCTGCATGCCTCATCATGGGACAGCGCTTTTTTATACGGACGCTCCGATACAAGCGCGTCATAGACGTCCGCGATGGCCATCAGCCGCCCTTCGAGAGGTATGCCAAGGCTCCGAAATCCGATTGGGTAGCCGCTCCCATCCCACTTCTCGTGGTGCGTGCCCGCTATGACCAGCGCGCGCTCGAGAAATGCGTGCTCGCCTGTTTTATTGATGATTTGCTCGATCGCGTCCACGCCCACCGTAACGTGAGTCTTGACAATCTCGTATTCTTCCGGCGTGAGCCTGGAAGGTTTGTTGAGTATCGTGTCCGGGACAGCGATCTTCCCTACGTCGTGCAGTTGCGAGGCTGCCAGATACATTTCCAGGTTCCACTTTGATATTTCATCATAGTAGTCCCCGTGGCGCAGCATCTCATTGCACAGCGCCTGCAGGTATAGTTGCGTGCGCGCAATGTGCCCTCGAGCCAGTTTATCGCGGAATTCCACGAGGTCGGCGACTATAGATATAATGGCGTTTTGCAACGACATGACTTCCGCGGTCTGCTCGCTGACTCTCTTCTCCAGATTGTCGGCGTAGTCCTGAAGTTTCTCGTGAGCTTCGATCAGCGACGACTTCTGCTGCATAATAAGCAGTTGGTTCGCGATGCGTTTGAGCAAGATAGATCCCGAAAACGGCTTTGTGATGTAGTCAGCCGCTCCAAGGTTGAACCCCTCCGTCTGGCTTTCGTCGTCTTCTTTCGACGTCAGGAAGATCACCGGGATATCCGCGAAACGCTCGTCCGCCTTGAGTATCTTGATGGCTTCGTAGCCGTTCATCTCCGGCATTTCAATATCCAGCAGTATAAGGTCCGGTATGACATTGTCGAGGATTTCAAAAAGCTTCGCGGCCGATGGCGCAGGGTATACTTCGTAGAAGGTCTTGAGCATATTCCTGCCTTGATCGATGTTAGGTATGTTGTCGTCGACCAGGATTATCTTTCTTCGCGATTTATCCATTTTATGCGCCCTCTTGCAACACAGCGGATATCTCTTCTATTATCTGCTTGAAGTTCATTTTCCTGATGTTCTCGATGAGGCGCGACGACAAGCCGCCGTCGCCGGTGTAGTGGTATTTTTCCAGCTCAGCCATCGCATCGTCAACGCTGTCCATGCTGTACTCCCTGCATGCTTCCAGCAGCTTGCGCAGCAACTGCTCATCCGGCATTTCCATGGCCTGTTTGTCACCTTCGGGGGATTCTTCGGCCAGCAGGTCCTCAAGGTCAAAAATTAGTTTCCACGCCGCGTTGAGGAAAGTCTCGTTGTGCGCGGCTACGTAGGCGTAGTCGCCGTTTTTTGCCGCTTTTTCAAGGTTTTCCGCAGCGCTGCCTACCATGTCCGCCAGTATTCCCCTGCTCGACCCCTTAATGCCGTGCACGACTATGGCGTAGTCCGCCAACCCGCTCTCGTCGACATGCTTCAGGCCTTCCAGAAGCGGGCGCGTGTTGACCATATATGACCTGAGCACATCGAAGTAGACCTCTTTATCGCTGCCGAAGCGTTCAATGCCTTTGCTGACGTCCAGGCCGGTGTACTTCATATTGACATAGCGGCGGTCCATGCCGCTCCTTCTGTTGGAAATGACCCGCCTTTCCTCTTCGGCGGCCTCCTCCATCGCAGCATCTGCGGCGGCGCGTTCATATTTCTCGTACTCGCTGTCGCGCACCCACCTCTTGATGATATCGTCGAGCCGCGCTATTTCAATCGGTTTCGACAGGAACGCCTGGAACCCTTCGCGCAGGAACATTTCCTCGTTGCCCAAGATTGCATTGGCCGTGCAAGCGATTATCGGGATGCTTTCCGCGTACTCGGTACCCAGCTCGCGGATGCGCCGCACCGCCTCTATGCCATCCATGCCGGGCATCATCTGATCCATGAAAATCGCGTCGTAATGCAGGCTGCTTTCGCTGATCGCGGCTACCGCCTCCAGGCCGCTCGACACGCAGTCGACCTGCATCCCGTAAGGTTTCATCAAACCTTTCGCCACATCGAGGTTGGCGGCCGTATCGTCTACTACAAGAATACGCGCATAAGGGAGTTTTATGCGCTCCATCGTTGCGTGGTCGCGGCGCTTGTAGTCCGAGAAGCGGAATCTTCTCAGGTTCTCGACTACTTCAGCGCCTATTGCCTTATCGGTCACAAACTTTTGCTGCATCGTGACAGTAAAAACGCTCCCTTTTCCGTACTCGCTCTCAACGGTTATGTCTCCGCCCATAAGCCTTGCGATTTTTATGGCGATTGGAAGCCCCAGTCCGGTGCCCATCACGCTGCGGTTGGTCTGCGCGTCGAACTGGACAAACTCCTCGAACAGCGATTCGATGTCTTCGTGTTTGATGCCGATACCCGTGTCTTTTACCCAGGCAGTCAGCCAAACCGTTTCCTCGCCTTCACGGCGGCAGCGTACCCCGAACTCCACTATCCCCTCGTTCGTATACTTAAAGGCGTTGGACAGAAGGTTATTGAATATCTGCTTGACCCGCAGGTCGTCCCCGAAAAGCATTGCCGGCAGACTACTGTCGATGTCCAGCACGAAATCGATCAGTTTGTCCCCGATATGCATTGAGCTCTGTGATACTGTGTCGTCGAGCAGGCTTGGTACATCGTATTTGACAGGCACGAGATCAAGCTTGCCGGCTTCGATCTTCGATATGTCAAGTATATCGTTGACTGTGCTGAGCAGCGTCGCGCCCGCGTTGCTTACCTTCTCCACGTTCAGGCGCGTCTCGTCCTGTATCGACCCGTCCTCGAGGGCAAGCTCAGACAGCCCGATTATCGCGTTCAGCGGCGTGCGCATCTCATGGCTCATCTTTGTCAGGAAGTCGCTTTTTGCGTTATTCGAAGCTTGAAGGCTGCGCAGGATCTCATCCCTTATGATTGCGTTGGCGATGAGGAGCGTGCCGGAGCTCAAAATAGCCGCTTCGTCATCCGTGAAGATCTCTTCCCTGTCGCAGTTATCACAGCCGACATATCCCCAGAACTCGTTGTTAACAAAGACAGGGGCCGCGAACACGGATTTTATCCCGAGCTGTTTCATCCTCCCTTGTTCAATGGGCGTAAGTTCGCGCGCCAGTACATTTATCACTTTCCTGTTCGGGAGCAGGCGCGCCCAGGTATCCGCGTTGCCTTCGTAGGGCACGTCTGTGATAATCCCCGAGTCCGCGCGCTGTTGCTCGTTGTCCACCCACTCCGATACCATTGAGCAGTGCAGCTTGCCTTCCTTAACGGAGTTTTTCCATACGCACATGCGGTTGGCTCCAACCGCGTGGCCAAGCATGCTCATGGAAAGCTGCACAGCGTCCATGAAGTCCTCGCTCTCGGGCTCAATAAGGTTGCTTGCCACGTGGTTGACCGCCTGGAGCAGCAGTGTGTTGCGCTCTATCTTGATGAAAGGCTTCACCGCGAGCGCGGAACAGGCGATTGAGACAAGCGTGCCCAGGGCGATAAAGAGCAAAGTCGCGTACAGCAAGCTGCTGCGGACGCTGCTCTGTGGGCTCTCTTCCAGCGGGGCGACGATCCCGATCCGCCAACTGCCTACTGAGTTGGTGACGTACTTGTATACGCAAAAGCGTTCCTGCCCGTCAAATACATATCTCCCCGATCCCGGCGCGCTTGAAGATATCATTTCCTTGTACAGCTCGCCGGCCGCTTTGAGCTCGGGGTCATTTTCGGCTTCTGTTATGAAGTTGCGTTGCCGCGAAACCAGATCCGGATACAGGTCGTTGTTGCTCGCTACGAACGTGCCCTCGGCGTCTACGATGAAGATGCTCCCGGTCTGCCAGAGTCTGTACCGGCTCAGAATATCGGAAAAAACCAGGCCCGGAACCGCCGCGGCCAGCACCCGATCCGTACCTATAGGCGTGAATACGTGTATCACCAGCTCTGAGTCGCCGTCGATAATGTGCGGGGACGTGAGAATTTTCATGCCCGCGAAGGCAGCAAGAACATACTCATGCTCTCCCTCGTAGTTTGCATGCGTACCCGGGCCGTATCTCGCCGCGACTCCGTTCCTGTCGTAAATGACGAATGAGACAAAGTCCGGAAACTCGGCTATCTGCGCGGCAAGGACTTCTTGCAGCTCCTCGTCAGGCGCGGCGAAGAGCAGGCGGGCGGCCACAGTCTCCGCGTTCGATTTAAGCAGCTCGATTTTCGTCGCCACTACAGTATCCGCTATATCCAGAGCCAGAGACAGCTCTTGCTCCATCGTCTCCGTAATGCTGCGGGTTGTGAAGAACAAGCTCGAGAAGAAGTTCGCTGCAGTCGCCGCAACGAATATGAGTATTATGACTATCGCTACTCTCATTCTCATAGGAGAGCGTATCTTTACTCTCTTCCAGCTCGCCATAACTGTGCCCGTTCCTTTCCGTCAGCGCTTGCCTTCTGTCCGCCTGCATTGATGGTTCGTGTCTGTTGCGGTACCCACTGCCTTCAGGCGCCCCGGCTCCCAAACCATTTGCGCAGCGTGCTTACTACTTCACTAAAGTCCAACGGTTTGCCGATGTGCCCGTTCATGCCGGATTCTATGCTTCTTTCGACGTCTTCCTTGAAAATGTTCGCCGTCATCGCTATGATAGGCACCGTGCCGGCAGCATGGGCGTCCAGGGCCCTTATGTTCCTCGTCGCTTCGAAGCCGTCCATCTCGGGCATTTGAATATCCATGAATATCAGGTCGTATTTTTCCGGCGCGGACGCGAATATAGATACAGCTTCTTTGCCGTTTGCAGCGCAGTCGATTCGTATGCCTGTCGGCTCGAGCAGCGCGAGCACTATCTCCCGGTTTATTTCCACGTCTTCCGCTAACAGGATGCGGTTCCCCGTGAAAATCCCTTCGATATCGAGGGGGGCGTCTTCCTCGAGCTGCTCGTCTGCGTCGAACTCGCCGCCGCGTTGCAGATCTACGTCAAAAGAGAATGCGGCGCCTTTCCCGATTTCGGATTTCACCCAAATGCTGCCGCCCATCATCTCAATAATATTCTTTGATATCGACAGCCCGAGCCCCGTGCCGCCGTATTTGCGAGTCATGCTGCTTTCCGCCTGCTGGAACGAGACGAATAGCTTTTCCTGCTGCTCCGGGCTTATTCCTATGCCCGTGTCGGCGACTTCAGCCTGAATCGTGCACAGTCCATCCTCTTCGCGCACGAGCCTTATGGTTACACAGATCGAGCCTTCCTCCGGGGTGAACTTGACAGCGTTCGAGAGCAGGTTCGTGATGACCTGCGCGAGTCGTTGCTCGTCGCCGTACAGCCTTTCGGGTACCGCATCGTCGATGGACAGCTTAAGATTCTGGCGTTTTTCTCCCATGCGGACTGAGTTGATGCTCAGCGCCTGCTGTACCATCGCTCTAAAATCAAAGTCTGTCGGCGACAGCTCGAACTTTCCCGATTCAATTTTGGACATATCAAGCACATCATTAATAACGCCCAGAAGGTGCTTTGACGCTTCGCCTATTTTCGTAAGGCAGTATTTCATGCGTTCGTCGCTGTCTGCGGCCAGCCCCAGGTTCGTCATGCCGATTATCGCGTTCATCGGCGTTCTCATCTCGTGGCTCATATTGGCAAGAAAAGCTGACTTCGCGTGGCTTGCGTGCTCTGCCACGGCAAGCATCCGCCCCTGCTCCTCCACTTCTTTGATGTAGGATATGTCTATGAAGCTTTCGAGCAGAGCGGGGCGCCCGTTATACTGGATCCTCGCGACGGACTTCAGTATCGGTATGACCGTCCCGTCAGCTTTTATGAACTTGCGCTCGCTGCGGTCTATCTCCTGGTTCAACTTTAGTATGGGGCACTCCTGCGCCGGGCAGAAGACGTTGTTGCACTGCTTGTGGAGCATCGAGCTCTCCCCGCCTCCGTACAGGTTGACGGCTGATGGGTTGACGTTCAGTATTTCCTGTGTCTCAGCGTCTATTATCACCGTGCCGCTTTCGACGCGGTTCCATATCGTCTCAAACTGCTCCAGCGAGTTCAGGCTTGCAGTGTGTTCGCGTTTTACTTTTTCGACGATCTCAAACATGCAGTTTTCGGGGATATTTACCCCGAGCGCGATTTTCCTTGCCATTTTGTAGCATGTCCCCGAGCCGCAGGCGTCGCAGTCCACCGTCTGCTTTGCTTCGTCGTCTTTGTCCATAAGGCTGAAGGCGCTGCGGATGTCCTCCTCGGTGATGTCCATCGGCTGCATGTCTTCCGGGTGATACTCCCTCATGAAACGCGAGAGCTCGAACGCGTCGTCATAGGTTTGGTATACGGATTTGTAGTATTCCCTGCTATGGTCGCGGACGGCGCTTTTCCTGTTGTCGTCCATCGTTTTGTCTATCTCGAAGGTGTTCCTGCCGCTGATGCTTGCCGGACCGACGTTGCAGCCTTTGGCGCAACTAAGCACGTCGAAGAGCCCCGGCAATACCTCTTCCGGCGACGCGGCGTATTCGTCCAGGGCTTCATAGACGCTGTAACCTTCCGCTTTGGAGACGCGGTAGTCCATGCCCATGAAATACTCGATGTTTTCTTTCAGCCCTCCGGGCATAGGGAACATCGAGCCCAGGCCGCTTTCGCTATGGTCAAAACCCGCTTCCTCTTCGGGGAACTCCACTCCTTTTTCCTTGAGGCGTTCAAGCAGCCCGGTGAATGTAACGTTGTAGGCTGTGAGCTGCGTGCCGGCGAACTCGCCGGTTTTCGCAATGCACGGCGTGAGCGCTGCTATTTCATCGGTGACGCCCCGATAGTCTCTCATGTAGATTGCCACGCATGCGGTCGGGCTGTGGACCGGCGACAGGTTTTTCAGCAAGTCGTGCCTGTACTTCTCGCAGTATGCGACGATTGCCGGGCATGGCTGCGTGATCATATGGGGGTTGCCACCCCCCTGTTCTATATATCGCACGTGCGCCCACACGCATATATCCGCGCCGAGGCCGGCGTCGTATATCTTGTTGACGCCGCTGTTTTTCAGGTGCGCGAACAGGTGTTTGTAGTCCGGTATATTCGTTCTGATAGATGGCGCCGCAATGAGCGATATCGGGACTCCGGCGGCAAGGTCTTCGAGGAAGCGGTCTGTATCGTCGAGGTACTCCCTCGCCCCGTGTTTGCATGCGGTGATGCACAGCCCGCACGCTATGCACTTTTCGCAGTCAACTTTTACCTTTATGCTCCCTTCTTCGTCCCTGTAGGTAATGTTGGCCGTTTCCATCGGGCATTCACGCACGCAGCGGTTGCAGCCTGTGCACAGTTCCGGCTTCGTGCGAACGATTTCCTTCATTATCCGGTTTCGCCACCTTTTGCTGTTCGTGTTTTGCCGCTCATGCCGTCTGTCACAATTCAAACTTTTTGTCTACTTATTTATATCACTTATTTGCGCTTTATGTCAAGGAAATCTATAGCGGATATGAAACGGATATGAAACGACGTCCCGCGTTAAGTCGCGGGACGCCATTTGCGTTTCTTGCCTCGCGTTTAGAACTTGTAGGTCTTCGGCTCGCCGCCGAATGATTCGATCGTCGCCGTGGCGTCTTCGAGGTAGAGCACGTTCGTGTTGTCGTCTTCCGCCTTGTACCTGTCCTTAAGCATGGGGTATGCTTCCAGCATGCTCACCTTCGCTTCAAGCCTGTCGTCCGTTATCGCTTTTGCCGCGATGCGGATCCATGAGCCTTCGGACATGGCGCAGATTTCGATCTTCGGGTTTGCGGCCATCTGCTTCGCGCAGGGTTTGGCTTTCGCTGTCTGGATGTAGAGTTTTCCGTCAAAAATGTGCGCTGTGCCGAACGGGCGTACGCGCGGCTGGTCGCCGTCGGCGGTGGCAAGATAGTACGTTCCTGCCTTCTTCAAAAAATCGAGAACTTCCTGCATAATTTTACCCCTTTCTTTCTTTGCCGGTGTAGAAATTCATTATATCATAAGCGCAGCGAATGATATAATTGCCATGTGGTGCGTCCCGCGCCACGGTCCAAATAAGCCTATAATGATTTCGCAGAAATCATTATATCACATTTCGCGCTCGCGCGAAATGATTTTTTTAAATCACCCTGATTGCTTCGGCGCTTGCGCACAGGCCTGTGTCCGTATCTATCTCAAAGACAGCCCCCTCGATCTTTGGCGGCCCGTCCGCAGGCACGAGTCTCCCCGGCGGGTTGCCCAGGAATCGCGAGACAGGCTCGGCGACCTTCATTCCGATGACTGACGTTATCGCCCCGGTCATGCCAAGGTCGGTAATGTACCCCGTACCCTCCGGCAAGACCCCGGCATCTGAGGTCTGTACGTGCGTATGCGTACCCCAAACGGCGGTTACGCGCCCGTCGAGATAGTATGCCATGGCACACTTCTCGCTCGTCATTTCCGCGTGGAAATCGACAAGGATAATCTTCGCGCCGACCGCCTCCAACAACCTGTCCGCTTCAAGGAACGGGTTATCGGCGTTGAACCTGATATTCTCGCGGCCGATAAGGTTTATAACGCACAGCTCCCCGAACGGCGTCTTATAGATCCCCCAGCCGCGCCCCGGTACCTGCGGCGCGAAGTTGGAAGGCCGCAGAATGAAAGTGTTATCGTCCAGATAGCTCGTGATTTCGCGTTTGTTCCAGGTGTGGTTCCCAAGTGTTATCACATCTGCGCCGGCGCTGCGTATCGCCTGCGCCTGATCCTTCGTAATCCCGAGGCCCGCAGCGTTCTCGCCGTTGACGACAGTGAATGACGCGCCATAGAGCCGCTGCAGAGCGCCCAGTTTATCGGTCAGGACGTCGACGCCCGTCTGTCCGCAGACATCGCCTATAGCGAGGATGTTGATGAGCACTACCCCAGCACCCTGACCCTTGTGACGCCGTTGATAGCGCTGAGGGCTTCTTCGAGCCCGTCGGGGCACGAGCTTACGTCGAGCATCATGTACGACGGCAGCCTCCCCTTAGTGCTGGCGTAAATCGAGTTTTCTATGTTGACCCCGAACGACGAAACTGCGCTTGTGATCTTCGCGATCATGTCGGGGACGTTGTCGTGGATGACGCAGATCCTCGGGTCGCCCGTGCGCGGGAGGAAGACCGCAGGCATGTTGACGGAGTTGATTATATTGCCGTTTTCGATATATTCGATAATCTCCGAGCACGCCATGCTGACGCATTTGTCTTCGCTCTCAGGCGTCGAGGCTCCCAGGTGCGGTATTGCGATGACTCCCTTGGCGCCGGCCGTTTTTTCGTTCGGGAAGTCCGTGACGTAGCACGATACGCGGCCTTCTTGAATCGCGAGCAGCATATCGTCGTCGTTTACGAGCTCTGCGCGGGCGATGTTTATTAGCCTGACCCCCTCCTTCATCTTGCCAATGCTTTCTTTATTGATGAAATGGTGCGTCGAGTCGAGGTATGGAACGTGTATCGTGATATAGTCCGATTGTTTGTATATCGTGTCCAGGTCGTTTGCCTGGATAATATCAGACGAGAGCCGCCACGCCGCTTCGACAGACAGGTATGGGTCATATCCGTATACGCTCATGCCGAGTGCAGTCGCCGCTTGGGCTATCTTTGCTCCGATTGCGCCCAGGCCGACGACCCCCAGTGTTTTGCCTATCAGTTCCGGGCCTTCGTACAGTGCTTTTTGCTTCTCCACAAGGGTCGTTATGTTCCCGCCTTCATCCGCGACTGACTTTGCCCAGTTGATGCCGCCGATTATATCGCGCGACGATAGCAGCAGCGCGCATAATACCAGTTCTTTGACCGCTTCCGCGTTGGCTCCCGGCGTGTTGAAGACTATTATGCCTTCTTCGGCGCAGCGGTCGATCGGGATGTTGTTCACGCCCGCGCCGGCGCGCGCGATGCACAGGAGTTCGGGGTTGAACGTCTCTTCGTGCAGGTTCACGCTCCTGATTATCAGCGCGTCAGGCTTGTCCTGGTCGGCAGAGACTGCGTATTTTTCTTTGTCCAGTTTTTCGAGCGCGTCGGCTTTTATGTTGTTGAGAGTCTTGACTTTGTACATGTGTTTCGCCCTTTCTGCGGTTATGGTTATCGTGAAAACTGCTTGATTGTGTTCAGGTACCCACAACCTTCAGGTATTCTTTGTTTCAAATTCGCGCATGAACGCCGCAAGCTTCTCGACGCCTTCTGCCGGCATAGCGTTGTATATTGACGCGCGCAGGCCGCCGACGTTCCTGTGACCGGCCAGGGTCTCAAGGCAGTTTTGCTTCGCTTCCTTGACAAACTTCGCGTCGAGTTCGTCGCTTGCGGTCCTGAAGGTTACGTTCATATCGGAACGAGCTTCTTTTTCCGCTATCGCTCTGAACATCTTGCTGTCGTCCAGGACGTCGTATAGTATTTGCGCTTTCGCGGCCTTCAGCTTGCTCATGCCCTCGACCCCGCCTTGGGCGTCGAGCCATTTCAGTACGAGGCCGAGCATGTAGATCGTGAAGCAGGGCGGCGTATTGTTCATAGAGTCGGAGTCGATCATCAAGCGGTATCCCAGAAGTTTCGGGGTTATTGGGAGTTCCGCGCCCGCGAGCGTCTTGTCAATGATCACGACTGCCATACCGGCCGGCGCCATATTCTTTTGCACGCCGGCGTATATGAGGCCGTACTTTGAGACGTCAACCGGTACGGACATGATGTTCGACGACATATCGCACACGAGCGGGACCGCGCCGGTTTCAGGCACGTACTTCCACTCGGTGCCGTAGATGGTGTTGTTCGAGCAGTAGTAAAAATACGAAGCGTCTGCCGACAGCTTTAGCTGCTCTTGAGCCGGTATGTATGTGTGGTTCCTGTCTTCGGTCGAGTACGCGACGTTGACGTCGCCGTACTTGGTCGCCTCTTCCATGGCAATAGTCGAGAAGTTGCCTGTGACGGCGTAATCGGCTTTGCCGGTCCTTCCGATGAGGTTTAGCGGCACGGCGGAAAACTGGAGCGTCGCCCCGCCTTGCATGAAAAGGATTTCGTGCGTGTCGGGTATTTTCATAATACGCTTGAGATCGGCTTTCGTCTCGTCGAAAATCGCGAGGTAGTCCTTGCCCCTGTGGCTCATCTCGGTCACAGACATGCCTGTTCCGCGATAGTTGACCATGTCGGCGGCAGCTTCCTCCAGCACAGGCTGCGGCAGCATCGATGGACCGGACGAAAAATTATAGATACGTTCTTGCGGCATTCGTGATTTTTCCCTTCATCAGTTTGATTCACGATTATACAATGGAGGCGTTACCCTGTCAAACTATTTCTGCCATTACGAGCCCGTCTTCCGCGCTTATCACGAGCACGCTGCGCAAATCGTTGCGAACCGCGCCTTTTTCTACCGCGACTTCTACATAATTGTCTGAATGCCCTGTCACTAACCCGCCGCGCTCGCGCTCAAAGAGCACCTCCAGGCGCTCGCCCACAAGGCTTTTTCTAAAAGCTTCAGCCATATCCCCGGCAAGCCCTGCGGCAGCGCGCGCCCTGTCCCGCGCTGTCTTTTTCCCGACCTGGCCTTCCATCGCGGCCGCCCTCGTGCCCGGCCTCGGGGAAAACGGGAAAATGTGCATACCGGAAAACCCGGCCTCCTCTATGAAAGCCATTGTCTCCTCGAACTGCGCGTCAGTCTCACCGGGGAACCCGGTTATGAGATCTGCCGTTATCCCGCAGCCCGGGTAACCGGCCCGGAGCCGCGCTATCGCTTCCGCCGCTTCCTGCGCGCCGTACTTTCGCCCCATGCTGCGCAAAGTCGCGTCGCAGCCGCTTTGCAGCGATAAGTGGAAATGCCGGCAGATGTTCGGCAGGGCAAGCAGCTCATCGCAGAACCTTGCGCTGATAGCTCCCGGATCCAGCGAGCCGAGCCTAAGCCGTGCGCCCGGCGCTGAGATTCCGATGCTTTTGAGCACATCTGTCAGCGCGGGGGTACCTCCGAGGTCATATCCGTAAGAGGATATTTCGATGCCTGTAACGACGATTTCCCTGAACCCTCGCCTTTCAAGCTGCGCCGCGTACTCGGCGGCGCGCTCCGGTGGCAGCGAGACAGAACGCCCACGCGCATACGGAATTACGCAGTACGCGCAAAAGTTGTCGCAGCCGTCTTGAATCTTCAGCAGCGCCCTCGTGCGCCTCGCGGAGCTCCCGGGCGGCAGCTCTTCGAAGCCCGGCTTTCTTGTTCGGCCGGCGAGCTTACCTGCGCCGCCTGCTCCTCCATTGGCTCCGCAGCTAATCGCAGCACCTGCACCAAGTTCAGTATCTTCACCGGCCGGCTCTTCGAGCACGCCTGCGTCGTCGGCAGCACCCCTGTTTTTGCTGCCCCGCCGCTCTGACACCGCCATTTCCAGTTTGTCAATGAAAGCGAGCCTTTCCCCGCTGCCTCCGGTCAGATCTGCGCCGAGCCTCTGCGCTGCCGCCGCGTCAAGCTCCGCAAGGCAGCCGCACAGTGCTATTATTGCTTTGGGCTCCGCCTTTTTCATTGCGCGCGCGGCCTGCCGGGACTTTCTCTCGCTCTCTGCAGTCACAGCGCAGGTGTTTATTACGCAAGCGTCGCATCCCGTGCCTGCTTGCGCCGGTGTATGCCCGCGCGAGATCAATATGCTCTCTATGGCCCGGGACTCGTATTGGTTGACTTTGCAGCCAAGCGTCACAATGCAGAATTTCATTGATTTCTTCCTTGAATTATCGTCCGGAATCTTGTACAATGCCTTGTATGGAAGTTTACCTCGACAACGCGGCGACGACGCAGGTTCGCGCTGAGGCCGTCGAAAAGATGCTGAGCGCCATGCAAGATGGCTACGGGAACCCGTCATCTACGCACAGAGCCGGGCGCGGCGCCGCAAAACTGCTTGCCGCCGCCAGGGAATCAGTCGCATCCGCTCTCGGGGCGGCAACATGTGAAATCTGCTTTACGTCCGGCGGGACAGAGGCGGATAACTGGGCAATCTTATCCTCCGCTGAAGCCGGGCAACGCGGCGGCAGGCATATGATAACATCCTCAGCCGAGCACGAAGCGGTCCTGGCTCCCGCGAGAAAGCTCGAAAGCCTTGGCTGGGAGGTCGACTACCTCGCTCCCGATTCTACCGGGCGCGTCCCTGCTGATTCGCTGTCGGACGCGCTGCGCGGAGATACCGCGCTGGTGTCGATCATGCTTGTCAACAACGAGACGGGAGCTGTGAACCCGGTCGAAGAATATGCGCGGATTATCAAAAAACGCGGTTCAGGCGCCATGCTGCATACTGACGCCGTTCAAGGTCTCGGAAAAATACCGATTAACGTTAACGCTCTCGGGGCAGACCTCGTATCTGTCAGCGCTCATAAGATCCACGGACCCAAGGGCGCAGGAGCGCTGTATATCAAGCGGGGTACTAAGCTGCCCGCAATGTTTGCCGGCGGAGGCCAGGAGAGCGGCAGGCGCGCCGGCACGGAAGCCCTCCCCGCAATCGCAGGTTTCGGGGAAGCGGCACGCCTGGCCCACATTGAACTTGAAGAGGCGTCCCGCGCCGTCCGCTACTTGAGGGAGTACGCGGCCGGGCTGCTGGCCGCAGCAATCCCCCGGGCTATTATAATCGGCGAAGGAGACTCGCCGTACATCCTGAGTTTTTCCCTGCCGGGCGCCAGGAGCGAGGTCCTTATGAACTATCTGGACGGCGAAGGCGTCTGCGTGGCCAGCGGCGCCGCGTGCGGCAAAGGCGCCCGCAGCCATGTCCTGAAGGCTATGAAGCTCAAAGACAGCGTAATAGCAGGAGCCTTGCGCGTGAGTTTTTCACGCTACAGCACGAAAACCGAAGCTGAGTACCTGGTGGATAAGCTGAGAACAGCGTACGAAACCCTGCGGCGCTAACTCTATCACACATAGCCGGCTATTTCAACAGAACAAACATTATTACAAAGGTGCGACGACGCATGAACGAACTTCAAAAGAAAGTCATTGACCTGAAAAACGAAAAAGGCGCACTGATACTGGCCCACTACTACCAAACGATCGACATCCAGGAAGTAGCGGATCATGTATGCGACTCATTCGAAATGGCGCGCCGCGCGCGCGACGCGCAAGAGGGACTGCTGATAATATGCGGCGTGCGCTTCATGGCGGAATCCGCAAAAATACTCAACCCCGGCAAGACAGTCCTTCTCCCCTCGCCCGACGCGGGCTGCCCGATGGCCGACATGGTTACGCCGGAGGCAGTGCTGGAGCTGCGCCGGCGCCATCCCGGCGCCGCCGTCGTATGCTACGTGAACTCTTCCGCATCGGTCAAAGCCGTAAGCGACGTCTGCTGCACTTCGTCGTCAGCCGTGAAGATCGTGCGCTCCCTACCCGGCAAAAGCGTAATCTTCATACCAGATAAGAACCTCGGCTCTTACGTCGCCTCTCTCATACCGGAGAAAGACGTAATACTATATGACGGCTATTGCCCCGCGCACAACAACATCACGGAAGCGGACGTCACGGCCGCGCGCGCGGCGCATCCCGGCGCGAGGCTCCTCATGCACCCGGAATGCAGGCCAGAAGCGCTAAGGCACGCCGACTACATTGGCAGCACCGCCGGCATTATTGAAGACGCGCTCGCAACAGACGCGGAGTCATTTATTATCGGCACGGAGTCCGGCGTGACGGAAAGGCTGGAACTGCTGGCGCCCGGAAAAACATTCCACCCCCTGGTCAGCGCATTCATTTGCCCCGATATGAAAAAGACGACGCTTGCCGACGTCCTGGAATCCCTCGAGCGCGGCCGGCACGAAATATACCTCTCAGACGAGGAAATATCCGCCGCCGGCGCCTGCCTTGAGCGCATGGTGGCAATCGGTTAACGCACCATGCAGATGAAAGGAGACGACTAATGTACAACTTCAGCCCTGTGACGCCGCGCATCTCCGATATGCGCGACAAAATACGCAACCGCACGATCAGGCTCGACTCGGAACGCGCGATGATCGTGACCGAAGCGATGAAGGACTGCGTCAATCTCGTGCCGACTATACGAAGGCCGACCCTGCTAAAAGCGGTCGCATCGCAGGTGACGCTGCGCGTCGAAGACTTCGACGTCCTCGTCGGCAACCGCGGTCGCCACTTCAGCAGCAACGTCTGCTACCCGGAGAACAGCGAAGGCCCCGGCTGGGCCGTCGCCGGGGTACGCTCGGGCGAATGGGAGCTGCAGGAAGACGGCCTGTACCACAACAAAGACTCCGACAACATCCGCCTGTCCGCCGCGATAGAAGATATCGAGGCCATCGAAAGCATCCAGGAGTTCTGGAAAAACAAGACCTTCGACACAATCGGCGACGGCTGGGCGCCGGCCGGCCTCGACGAGCTTTGCCGCCTTGGAGCCACGAAGCACTCAGCCTTCATGCGGCACTTGATAGGCTGCCGCCCCGGCCATCTGATACCCGGCTTCGGAAAGATCATAGACGTCGGGTACGGCGCGATAAAAAAACAAGCGCAAGACTGGCTCGACGCGCACTTTGGAAACGTCATGGGCGAGGATGTAAAAAAATGCCTCTTCTACTCTTCAGCGGTCATCGCCTGCGACGCCGCCATCATACTGATAAAGCGATACGGCGACGCCTGCGCCGAAAAAGCCGCCTCGGAGAAGGACGCAGAGAGGAAGGCCGAGCTGCTTAAAATGGCCGACAGCCTGTATTGGATCTCTGAAAACCCTGCGCGCACTTTTTGGGAAGCGGCTCAAGCTGCCGTCCTGTACGACCTGCTGATGTACCATGACGGCTGCATGGCATGGTCAATTGGCAGGTTTGACCAGTTCACGCACAAGCAGTACGTCAGCGATATAGAAAACGGCACTCTGACGCAAGAGGAAGCGCAGGAGATCGTCGACGCGTTCTTCCTGAAGATAAATAACAACTACGGCGGCGGGACGCAGTTCCTTATCCACATGATCGGCGCGAACACATATCACCACACTACAATCGGCGGCGTAACGAGGGACGGGAGCGACGCTACAAACCCCATCAGCTATATGGTGCTGGAATCCATAGCAAGGCTGAAGCTCCACGATCCGACGATTTCTCTGCGCATCGCGAAGACGACGCCTGCGGACATTTGGGAACTTGCAATCGAGACGACGAAGATTGTCGGCGGGCTTCCCCTCTTCCAAAATGACGACGTCATCATTAGCGGGCTCATGCGCGAGAACGGGTTCACGCTTGAGGACGCGCGCGATTTCGCTATCATGGGCTGCCAGGAGATCGTCGGCCCCGGAACGGAGTACCCCTGCGCCAACGGGAACACGGCGCCTTACTCGAGCCTGCACTACGGCACAGTTTTCGCAATGGCGATGAACGACGGGAAGAACCCCTTCAATGGCGAGCAGTGTTCGGTGCATACGGGCTATCTTTACGAGATGGAGTCCATAGAGGAAGTCCGCGAGGCTATGCGGAAACTTGTCTACTACCTCATCAAGCTGCAGGCCAGCGTCGATAACTATACCGAGTACCTGCACCAGTACCACGGCACGGAAAATCTCATTTCCCTGAGCATGGAAGGCTGCATGGAAAGCGGCATGGACGCCACATGGGGCGGCTGCAAGTACAACTCTTACGGAGGGACGGCGACCGGGCTCGGCACCATAGCCGACTGCCTCACTACGATAAAGTATATGTGCTTCGACGAGAAGCTGGCCACGACGCGCGAGCTCTACGAAGCGGTCATGGCCAACTGGGAGGGGTATGAGCCTCTGCGCAGCCAGATCATCACGCAAGTCCCCCACTACGGTAACGGTGACCCGTACGCCGATATGGAGATGAAGTGGATTTGCGACACATACTACGACGCTTGCAAGGAATGCTACAGTATGCGCAGCTCGAACTATAAGGCGGGCCTGTACGGGGCTTCCGACCACGTAACGCAGGGCTACACGACCTGGGCGACGCCGGATGGCCGCATGACCGGGGAGCCGATCGCCGACGCCAGCTCCCCCGCACAGGGACGTGACTTGAACGGCCCGACAGCCGTGTTCTCCTCGTCCGTCTGCTTCGATCACTCAAAGTTCATGGATGGCCTGGCAGTGAATCTAAAGATTCATCCAACCGCTTTGCGCGGCGAGGATGGCGTCGCGAAGCTCAGGGATATGACTCTGGCTTACTTCGACAGCGGCGGGATGGAAGTGCAGTACAACGTCGTCTCGGCCGACGTCCTGCGCAAAGCGCAGGCAGACCGCAATGAGTATAAAGAT
Source organism: Oscillospiraceae bacterium (assembly GCA_009778485.1). Lineage (GTDB taxonomy): Bacteria > Bacillota > Clostridia > Oscillospirales > Oscillospiraceae > WRMH01. The sequence goes on along the minus strand of WRJQ01000032.1, from coordinate 1,432 downwards.
CTCATAGTCCGAATCGCGGGCTACAGCGCATACTTCATCGAGCTCAGCGATGATTGCCAGAACGACCTTATCCGCAGGCACGACCATAGTATGTAACCAAGGCAGTACGCTGTCTCAGTCAGGGATATTAACATGTAAATAATTATTTTAGGAGGACAAACATGAGCAGAATCCCATTTGACCCCGCTGAAGTCGAAAACGCGGAGGAAATCCCCGGCTTTCTTGGCAGAGTGTCCAAGAAGTACAAGACCCCGGTGTCGCCGAAAGAAAACTATCGCATGGTGTATGAGCACAAACTGCCATACTGGATCCCCGTTTCCGGCGACTCGCTGATGCTGACCCCGCGCGTCGACCCCGATAACGTAGCGCGCTGCTTCTGCTTCGAGGCCAATCCCCTCAAGCCGGAAGAAATGGTCGGCGGCCCGGATAAGTTCGGCATTGAGTGGGTCTATGTGCCTATGGTCAACGGGTCGATGGTCAAGCCGGGCAGCCCGACTCTTGCAGACGTCAACGATTGGAAGACGGTCATCAAGTTCCCGGATATCGAGACCTGGGACTGGGAAGGGTCGAAAGCATCCAACGCAGCGCATGTCAACACGGACAGATTCATCTCCGCCACGATCCTCACGGGGTTCTTCGAGCGTCTGATTTCGTTCATGGACTTCGACAACGCCGCCCTCGCATTGATAGACGAAGACCAGCAGGACGCGGTGCACGAGCTGTTCGACGCCCTCGCTGATCTTTACATCAAGATTATCGACAAGTTCATCTACTGCTACGGCATTGACCAGCTCAGCTTCCACGACGACTGGGGCAGCCAGCGCGCGCCGTTCTTCAGCCTCGCCACCGTGAGGGAGATGATTGTGCCTTATGTCAAGAAGGTTTCGGACTATTGCCACTCAAGGGGCGTGTACTTCGATATGCACTCCTGCGGCAAGAACGAGTTGCTCGTTCCCGCTTACATCGAGGCCGGGTGCGACTCATGGAGCGGCCAGGCTATGAACGATAAGGCCATGCTTTACGACATGTACGGCGACAAACTGATCCTCGGCATCGACGCCGACGTCCAGTTCTCATTCGAAACTCCTGCGGATCCTGCCGAGGCGGCCGCGTCTGCTAAGCGTTTCACGGGCAAGTACTGCCCCGACTACGCCAACAGGCCTGTTCTTGCCGGCGGCTTCGGAGCTCCCGGCGAGTATATCGACACTCTCTACGCCGAAAGCCGCAAAGCGTTCAACCCTTAATAGCTTGATGCCTTAAACGCAGTACGGGGTGTGTCCGAAAAATTATTATTGAAGCGTAACTGTTCAGGTATCCCGTCCAGGCGCTATATTTCATTTCGTAAGCGCAACCTCGTCGCTGCGGATTACACTAAGACTCGCATTACAGCAAGCTGTAACGCTCGCTCGTTCCATCGCAGCTCCTCTTCGAA
>WRJQ01000031.1 GCA_009778485.1 Oscillospiraceae bacterium | reverse complement strand
GTTTATCAGCATCCGCAGTTCCGTACACCAGTTTTGAGAACTCAACTTCGGCTATGACGGAGTACTCTTCATAGTCGTTGGTAACAACTATACCTTGACTGCTGCTGCCTGACATCTGTGCGTTAGTTATTGTAATGCTCTTTGCTCCTTCGGTCCCGTAATCGTAACTTGTTGTGTAGTTGATACCTTCCTCTTCCAGTACGAGGCATACTGCCCCGACCGGCATATTGTAGAGTACAGCAGGTGCGTTGACCGAGAACTCAATGACAGTACCTACCTCGTCAGAATCTAGATATTTGTAACCATTTGCGTCTCGCGCTGCGAAAGTAAGGAAGTCTCCGCTTGCATTGTCCCTTACTCTGGCTTTAAAAGGCGTACCGTTACCAATCTTAACTCCATTCTCGTCTTCCCATTCGCCGTGCTTGCTACCGCTGGCGAACGCTTTGCTGATAGTCAGTTTGCCTGCTCCGCGCTCGTAAGTGTTGATGACAGTTATGGTGGAGTTAACTTCCTCAAACAACGCGCCACCTGCTCCGTCAAACTCATGAATAAACGTTATATAGTTTCCAACGTAACTGATATCAGGATCGTAGATAGGAGGGTTTTCCTTGACAGCATAGATCAAGGGCACATCCAGCGGAGGTTTATCGCCTTCAACCCACAGGTTAGTCACGATTGCTGCCTGACCTGCGTTAAACGGGACATCCTTAATAATGACACCGGTATCTAGCAACTCTGCAATCTGATCAGTAGTACCCGCAGGTTCAATATAGAGCGGGTTTACCCCATTAACAACTTCGGTAAGTCGCTCAACATTGCCCACGCATTTGTATGTGTACGGCCCTGTCTGCAGAAAAACAAGCGGCACATCATGATCAAGCAACCCATCGTTCAGCACATCAAAGACCTGTGCGTAGAATGTCGTCGATCGGTCTACGCCCCAGTCTCCGTAATAGCCTCTGAGGTTCTTAGCGATAATCAGGTTACCTTCGCCGTGCTCGTAATGGTTTGTCATCAGTACGTTGTTAGTGCCATTCGCGGGTAAAACGACACTGTTTCCACTGTATAGAACCCAGTAATAAGCGTCTGTACCATGGTTATCCGTGGTTGGCACAGCAGTTCCGTCGATGAAGACCTCTTCAATCTTGTAAGCCCTGTTCGCCCATAGGTTAACGAGCTTTGAGAAGCTAGACACCGTGACGGGGATTTTATCTAGGAAATCGCCTGCAGTAACAAGGGCTTCTATCTCAGCCGGCGCCTTGCTGGTATACTCTTCTTTGCTAAGAGCGGTGTTATTGCCTACGCAGACATAGTTTCCGCCGGCGTCTGTCTTCGCATCGAAAATGAGATAAGTGTTATCGGAGGTATCCCACACCTTCGCGTAGAAGACTGTGTTATTGTCGACTCCCCATTCAGCGCTTTGGCCTTCAAGCGCTTTGCGGATTACCAAGCTTCCTATTGGCGGTAAAACTCTGATCCTGTGGGTGCTCTTATTATTGTTGTAGTCCTTTTCCTTCTCGTTGATCTTGACTTCCGCTGTGTTGGGAATCTCCACCGGGGTGTTTACGTTGTCGACAGTGCAGGTAATGTTGATCACAGAGGTCTGTAGCGGAGAGAGCGTTCCAAGGTTGACGGTCAGGAGCTTTGTCGATGAGTTGTAGCTGTATGGCCTGTCGCAGCCCTTAAAAGTGAGCTCTGCGGGGATTGTGTCCGTTACGACCGTGCCTGTCGTCGCCAGTTTAGAGTCGTTGAAAACTGTCAAGGTGTATGTGACAGTCTGACCGGAGTTGTAAGACTCTCTGTCAGAAGTCTTATCAATCTTCACGTCGAATGTGACGATCTCAATCCCTGCTTTGATTGCTTCAAGGTACGAAGTATCCGTGTTTATTGCATATGAGTTGAAGGCTAAATCGCCGACTGCACCGGCAGCGGGCATCGCAACGTTCAGTATTGCTTCAATGCGCTCATTCGGGGAAATGTACCCTTCTACCAGTTCTATCTTGAAAGCACGTACAGCCCCCCAGTTTGTGACTGCGCCGGCCTCGACCCAACCGGCTCCGGTCTCGTAACTGGAAATACCGCTCCAGGGCGAAGGATCTTTTGTTGAGTAGTATACCTTGAAACTTCCAAACTTTGCGTTGGCGAGCACTATCGGGCCTGTCAGCGTGACTGCAAACTTTGACAATCTGTCAACGTAAACTCCGGTTTGGTCCTGAACGAGTGCCTTATCCCCCACATAAGGCAGCACATCAAATACAGTAAGCTTATTAAGATTGGTCGGCGAGTAGTTGATGATGTCCAGCTTGAAGCTGGAGCCTGTTGTATCCAGCTCCTGCGAATACCCGGTTGCCGGCGCATAGAGGTATGTAGAGTTGTACGAACCTTTGACGCCTTTTTGCGCGACTATCCCCTCAGCAGCGTTGTATGTAAAACTCAGTTCGCATTTGAGGAACTGGTCGTCTGTACCGCTGTGGTTGATGTCGCCCAGCAGCGGGTCTGACGACTCCCTGTATGGGACGTATCCCTTCCAAATGCCGCTTCCGCTCTGGTTGTTGGTTGTGCCGATGATTTTATCATACTCCGGCCAGTGGAAGTACCCGTACAGGGTGTTGACCCCTCTTTGAGCGGTATCCAGTATTTTAACCTGATAGGTATAATAGAAGGTGTACTCGCCTTTGTACCATGTGATGTCCGCCTCGCCCTTCAAATCCCATATAAGGGCCGTCATGCCCGTTCCGTTATAGTCATATATAACGGTCGGCTCTGCTTTGACGAAATGGCTGCCGAGCGTTTGCCCGTTGAGGTTCGTGAACACTACCGTACCCGGTATGTATTCCAGCCCCTGCGGCATCAGATCGATGATCTGTCCGCCCTCCCAGATGATTGTGTCTTCTTTGTCAAAATCGTAGAATCGCAGCCTGTTAGAAACTGTGAATATCTGCCCTTCATATTTATCCACGGCGCCGTTTGCAATCTTCATGCCCCTGAACTTGGGCTGATACGGGACGACGTTGTGGTAAGCTATAGCTGTCCCAAACGTTTTCCTGTTGCTGTCGCTCACCCAGTCGTAGTGGAATCCGGTCGCGTTGCGAAACTCAGGCATGTCGGTGTTACTGATTTTATCTGCCTCGCCGTCCCTGAGTACTGTCCCGACGTCCATGAATATCATCTTGCCCGGGGCAAACTCTTTTACAAGGAGCCTGAGCCCATCCACGACCAGACCTTCCGGTAGGAAGATATAGTCGGAGTATATTGTGTTCGCATGCAGCCCTTCGTAGATGAATGCCGCCCTGTCGCCCAATGCGTCGTCCGGCCTCGAGTGGTTCGTGAGGTCGTTCTCCGTTATCGTCATGAGGGTCTGCCAGGCAGATTGCCCCGCCACCCTGTACTGAACTATGGCGTCGCCTACTATCGCGCCGGGGTCTGCGCTTATGTTAAAGGCGTAGAATCTAAGGCGCACGTCCAGAGAGTCGTCAGAAATCATCGCGTCCTTCAGCGGCGTGGCCTTCATAGTGTTTTTGTATGAGTTCCAGAACCAGTAGTCGCCGCGAATCTCTTCTTCGATAGCAAGCCTGTTGGCGTGGCCTGAAGGCGCTACCAGTTTTGAGCCGCGAACAGTACGGAGGGGGACTTTGTTATAGATGCTGCCCGGTATCTCCGTGGGGGCAAACTGTACGTTGGCGTTGACCGTCTGCGAGTAAGAGGTATCACCGTATGCGGGGTTTTCGATATTGTACGTATACTCAGCTTCATTCGTGTAATCCTTACCAATTTCCGCTCCCGGGAAACGCAGCTTGAGTGCAACCTTGTCTTCCCTGCCGCTGTACGTTACGGTGTTCGCCCCCGGATCATCAGTCCAACCGGCGATATTGTCTGCTGCGTCGAATACTGCTCCCGGTGGCAGTTTATCGACTATGGTCACGGTGCTTGTGTTTCTTTTTGTGTCATTGCGAACTGCGTCGTTGTCAAAGGTGAAGGTAACTGGATATGTATCGTCAGGATTACTGGTAATATAGCCGCCTTCAGTAGCGCCGCCGTAGACGAGAAATCTTTGCGGCTCACCGCTCGCGCTTGGTAGGATGTTCATATAGTCATCTTTTTCAACTGTCTTGGCAGGGGTCTTCTGGTCGTACTTCCAATAGACAGTAATTTCGCTAACAACATCAGAGCGGCCCTCACTCGATAGGACAGCCTTTAGTTCCAACGGATATTTTAACGGTGTCGTGCCGTTCGGCATGGTTATATTCCCCGGAATGGTGAATGAAGTCCCGCCCGGGATGTCCTTGAGCGGCCATGTGACGGTTTTTGCTTCGTCATTTATTACGGGAGGACCGGCGGCGAACTGAGCAATCGCTCCGCCGACGTTGATTACCGGCACATAGTATTCGCTGGCAGGTTTACCCGCAGTGAAGTCGTACTCATAAGCATCGTAATACAGCGTAAGCGTGGGGTTCCCTAAAATATCGCTAATGTTCAACCCCGACGAGTCGATCTTGATATCAAAGTACGCTAACTCACCAACATAAAGTGGATCAAGAACGTTGCCCGCGCTCGCGCTCGTAATCTCCATGTTGAAGGCCGTGGCGCTCGACGCGAAGACTGACGGCACTACAAACACAGATAGAATCAGCGCAAGGCACAGCAGCGCCGAAGCTACCCTCTTCCTCTTCGCTTTTAGGGATACCCCGGTTATCTTGCGTAATCCGTATTTCGAGAACATAATATCCTCCTGACTTTACGGTGCGGCGCGCATTTGCGATGGATTAATCGCTTGCGTCCGCATATCTCATATTCTGTTATATAGCAGTATACCATATAAAAGCAAGATGCACAACAGCGTAAAATATTACAATACTATTAATTTTGTACTATATTTCTGCATTTTGGGATATTCGTATGGAACACGTGAAAAGTCTCGATTTTTAGGCCGTTTGATGTTTACTTTACGCCTGCTCGGTGATAAAATCGTCCGAAATCGGCAATAGCGCGGAGCCGGTTCGCCCCCTCCCGCGTTTTGCTGAACAATTATTACAAGGAGGCAAAATTAATGCTGGACCCGACCAAGTACAAAGACTGGGAAATCGCTGAGGACGCTGAGAAATCGCTCCCCAATGTCGAATACTTCCGTGAGAAGATGGGTCTCCTTCCCGATGAGATCATCCCCTACGGGAAGACCCCAAAGCTCGACTTCATCAAGATCATGGAAAGGCTCAAGGACAAGCCGGACGGCAAGTACATCGAAGTCACGGCCATCACGCCCACCCCTCTCGGCGAGGGTAAGTCCACCACCTCCCTCGGCCTTATCGAAGGCATAGGCTACCTCGGCAAGAGCGTAGGCGGCTGCCTGCGCCAGCCTTCAGGCGGCCCGACTATGAACGTCAAGGGCACCGCGGCAGGCGGCGGCAACTCCCTGCTCATTCCGATGACGGAGTTCTCGCTCGGGCTGACCGGCGACATTAACGATATTATGAACGCCCACAACCTCTCGATGGTCGCCCTGAACGCACGTATGCAGCATGAGCGCAACTACGACGACAAGAAACTCGAAGAGATCGGCCTGAAGCGCCTCGACATCGACCCCGAGCGCATCGAGATGGGCTGGGTGCTCGACTTCTGTGCGCAGGGCATGCGCAATATCCGCATCGGCCTCGGCGAAGGCACGAGCAACGGCTTCGAGATGGATTCTAAGTTCGGCATAGCTGTCGGCAGCGAGCTCATGGCTATCCTCTCAATAGCGAAGGATCTTAAGGACCTGCGCGAGAGGATCGGCAAGATCATCGTCGCCTACAATAAAAAAGGCGAGCCCGTCACGACGGCCGACCTCGAAGTCGACGGCGCGATGACAGCGTGGATGCGCAACACCATCAACCCGACCCTGTGTTACACGGTAGAGCATCAGCCCTGCCTCGTGCACGCGGGTCCCTTCGCGAACATCGCCATCGGGCAGTCTTCCATCATCGGCGACCGCCTCGCGCTCAAGCTCTTCGACTACCACGTCACAGAGTCCGGCTTTGCCGCCGACATCGGCTTTGAGAAGTTCTGGAACGTCAAATGCCGCCTGTCCGGGCTGAAGCCGCACGTATCCGTACTCGTCGCCACGATCCGCGCGCTCAAGATGCACGGAGGCGGCCCGGCGGTCGTCGCAGGGCGCCCGCTGCCCGTGGAGTACACGGAGAAGAACCTCGACCTACTCGAGAAGGGCACGGCGAACCTGTTCCACCATGTCAACAACGTTAAAAAGTCAGGCATCAAGCCGGTCGTCTGCATCAATAAGTTCTATACGGACACCGAAGAAGAAATCGCCCTCATCAAGAAGCTCTGCGCGGAGCAGGGCGTACGCTGCGCGCTCAGCGAGCACTGGCAGTTCGGCGGCAAAGGCGCGAGCGATCTCGCTCAGCTCGTCATCGAAGCCTGCGAGGAGCCGACTGAGCTCAACTACCTCTACGACCTTTCGATGCCTCTGCGCCAGCGCGTAGAGCTCATCGCCAAGGAAGTCTACGGCGCCGACGGCGTCGAGTGGGCGCCCCTCGCGGTCGAGAAGGCAGAGCGTTTCGAGAGCGACCCGTACTATGCGGACTTCTGCACTATGATGGTCAAGACGCACCTGTCGTTGTCGCATGACCCGACTATCAAGGGCGTTCCGAAGGGCTGGAAACTCCCCGTCCGCGACATCCTCGTCTATGGCGGCGCGAAGTTCCTTTGCCCGATGGCCGGCACGATAAGCATGATGCCCGGCACAGGCTCGAACCCGGCTTACCGCCGCGTCGACGTCGACGTCGAGACAGGCAAGGTATCGGGTCTGTTCTAAGGAGAAACATTATGTCATATATTGATATCAGCTCAAAAGAATTTGTAGATATCCTTGCGTCAAGCGCCGCCGTTCCGGGGGGCGGCGGCGCCTCGGCGCTTGCGGGCGCCATCGGCATGGCGCTCGGCAACATGGTCGGCTCCCTCACGGTCGGCAAGAAGAAATACGCCGATGTAGAGGACGACATCATTGCCCTTAAGGCCAAGTCCGACGAGCTGCAAGCCGAGTTCCTGCGCCTTGTCGACGAGGACGCCATCGCGTTCGAGCCTCTGTCCAAGGCCTATGGCATCCCCAAGGACGACCCGGATCGGGGCAAGATCATGGAAGACGCACTGCGCATTGCGACAGCCGCGCCCATGGACATCATGCACGCGTGCGCCAAGGCGATTGACGTCGTCGAGGAGTTCGCGGCAAAAGGCTCCGCCCTCGCCATATCTGACGCCGGGGTCGGCGCCGCCTTGCTGCGCGCCGCGATAATCGGCGCGAGCTTCAATGTGTTCATTAACACTAAAGCCATGGCCGACAGGGAGTACGCGGAGAAGGCCAACGCCGAGGCCAACGCGCTGCTCGACAAGTACGTCGAAAAGTCCGGGGAGATCGTAGCAAAAGTCTATGAGAAGGTGTGTGGTTAATACATTATGGCTGAATTACTGAAAGGCGCGGCCGTCGTCGCCGCGCTCAATGACAAGATGATCAAGGAAATAGAGGAACTCAAAGGAAAAGGCGTCTCCCCCACCCTTGCGATCCTGCGGGTCGGAGAGAGGGACGACGACATCTCCTATGAGAAGGGCGCGACGAAGCGCTGCGAGACTGTCGGCGTCGAGGTCAAAAGCGTCGTGCTGCCTGCCGACGTATCCCAGGACGTCCTCATGCAAAACCTCGAGCAGCTCAACGACGATGACAGCGTCCACGGCGTGCTGCTCTTCCGCCCCCTCCCCAAGCATATCGACGAGGAAGCGGTCCGCAACGCGCTCAAGCCGGAAAAGGACATCGACGGCATTACCGACGGCTCCCTGGCCGGAGTTTTCACCGGCAACGGCCGCGGCTACGCCCCGTGCACAGCCCAGGCTTGCATGGAGATCCTGGACTTCTACGGCGTCGACTGCACAGGGAAACGCGCAGTCGTAGTCGGCCGCAGCCTGGTCGTCGGCAAGCCCGCCGCCATTATGCTCATGGGCAAGAACGCGACAGTAACGGTTTGCCACACCCGCACCGTCGATATGGCTAACATCGCCAAGAACGCGGAGATCCTGATAGTAGCCGCCGGAAAGATGGAAAGCATCACAAGCGAGTACTTCAACCCCGGGCAGGTGGTCATTGACGTCGGCATCAACTGGAATGATGAAAAAGGCAAACTCTGCGGCGACGTCAAATTCGAGGACGCCGAGCCTATTGTCGCCTCGATCACACCGGTTCCCGGCGGCGTCGGCACCGTCACAACCTCCGTGCTTGTGTCGCATGTCGTTGAGGCGGCTAAAAAAAAGATATTGTAATAAGGGAGCATCTATGATATGATTATCATCGCAGAAAAACTCAACGGCTCGATACCATCCTGCGGCAAGGCGATAGCCGCTCGCGACGAGGCCTACATCAAGGACATGGCTACTCGACAGGCTGAGGCCGGCGCCGCGTTCATTGACTGCTGCGCGTCCGTCAACGAGGGCGAGCTCGAGACTCTCAAATGGATGATCGACACAGTCCAGAGCGTAACGGACTGCCCCATATCCGTCGACTCACCCGACGTCAACGTCGTCGTCGACGCAATGCAGTTTTGCAAGAGGCCGGGGCTGTTCAACTCTGTTTCCGGCGAAGGCGGCAAGATAGACCTGGCGTTCCCGATACTGGCCAAGCCCGAGAATGCCAAGTGGGAAGTCATGGCTCTTCTGTGCGACGACACCGGCATTCCGAAGAGCGCTGCCAAGCGCATTGAAGTTTTCGACATGACTATGGCGAAAGCGGCGCAGTACGGTATTGACGAGAGCCGCATCCATATCGACCCGCTTATTGAAATGCTTTGCACGACCGATGACGGCGATGGCATTTCCATGGTGCTCGAGGTCATGGCGCATATCAAGAAGACCCACCCCAAAGTGCACATCTCCGGCGCTATCTCCAACATCTCCTTCAATCTGCCCGTGCGCAGGCTCGTGAATCAGGCATTCGCGGCCTTGGCAATAAGCGCCGGCATGGACAGTTCGGTCATGGATCCGCTTAGCCAGGATTTACGCGGAGTCATCTATGCGGCCGAAGCGATGATTGGGCTCGATGATTTCTGCGCCGAGTACACCTCAGCCTACCGCGAAGGTATTTTCGGAGCGAAATGAGCATACCCCGCTCCTCAACGATGCGTTAGAAAATAAATATATATACAATAATTACAGGAGGAAACAAATATGTCCAAAATCCCGGAAATCGCGGCTGCAGTAGAAAACGGCAAGGTCAAGCTCATCGAAGGCCTCGTGCAGGAAGCTCTCGACGCGAAAGACGATCCCAACGACATCCTCAACGACGGCATGATTGCGGCAATGGGCGTAGTCGGCGCGAAGTTCCAGGCGAACGAGATTTTCGTCCCTGAGATGCTCGTCGCCGCCAAGACAATGAAAAAGGGCGTTGAGATCCTTCGTCCGCACCTCGCCGGCGACAGCGTTGGCAAGCACGGGCAAGTCGTCATCGGAACAGTATCCGGCGACCTGCACGACATCGGCAAGAACCTGGTCGCCCTCATGATCGAGTCGGCCGGATTCGAAGTCATCGACCTCGGCGTCGACGTCCCGGCTGAGAAGTTCGTCGAGACGATCAAGGCAAACGCGGGCGTCAAGATCGCCGCATGTTCGGCTCTTCTGACGACGACCATGGATTCCCTGAAGAACACAGTCAAGGCTCTGATCGACGCCGGTCTCAAGAACCAGGTCAAGATCATGGTCGGCGGCGCTCCGATCACGCAGGAGTTTGCCGACGAAATCGGCGCCGACGCATACACGCCGGACGCGGGTTCCGCGGCTGTCAAGGCGGTAGCGCTGGTCTCGTAGCATAGCGCGCTCATCGCGTAAAAAGCGTCGCAGGGGTTGATTTTTATCGACCCCTGCGCTTTTTGCGTTTTGTTGCAAACTTCATATATACATTCGCGGCGTTATGTATTATACTATGGTTCGAAACGGTGGTGTTTACTATTATGATGCAGCTTAGAAATTTCACGGAAGAGACCGTGCGGGCGTTCCTTGACAGGCTATATCCGACTACGGACATCTGCCAGTGCGAGATTTGCCGCCTCGACGTCACGGCCATTATGCTCAACGGTTTCAAACCGCACTATGTCGTGACCGAGGTAGGAGCGCTATACGCCCAGCTCGAAGGGGATTTCGACCCCCAGTATAAAGTCGACTTGATGTCAAGCATGGCACAGGCTGTAAAGCTCGTCAAGGAGAGGCCGCGGCACGACCAGTTCCCACCTGCGGAGTGACAGCGCTACCGGCCGATACCGCAGCAGCAACGCATTTGCACACACTATGCTCTGACAAACTCTGCCAGGCGGTCAAGCCCTTTCCTGATGCTGTCATCCGAAGCGGCGTATGTCATGCGCACGTAGTTGTCGCAGCCGAACCCCGAGCATGAGACGACGGCAACAAGGCCGCTTTCCAGGAAAGCCAGAGAGAAGTCGTCGCTGTCATTGATAACCCTGCCGCCAAGCGTCCGGCCGATGAGCTTTTCGATGTTCAGCATAATGTAGAACGCTCCGTCCGGTTTGAGGCAACTGACGCCGTCAATGGCGTTGATCCTATCGACTATATAATCGCGGCGCCTTTCAAATACCAGGCGCATATCCTCGACGCTGTCCTGCGACCCGCTGAGCGCCTCGACAGCCGCAAACTGCGATATGGTGCTCGGCGAGTGTGTCGAGTGGCTCAGGTAGTTCGACATGACCTCGGCCAACATAGGGTTCGACGCGGTGTAGCCGATTCGCCAACCTGTCATCGCGTACGATTTGGAGACTCCGTTTACGAGTATGGTGCGCTCCTTGACCTTCTCCCCCAGCGAGGCTGCGCTGACGAAGCTCTTGCCGTCGTACACCAGCCTGTAGTAGATCTCGTCAGACATTATGTAAAGGTCGTGCTTCACGCATACGTCTGCAATCTCTTTCAGTTCATCCGCTCCGTAGAGCGCGCCCGTCGGATTCGACGGGTTATTTATTATCAGCAGCTTAGTCTTGTCAGTGATGGCTCCTTCGAGCTGCTCGCCGGTTATCTTGAACCCCGCGGACGCCGGTGCTGAAATGATTACCGGAACCCCGCCGGTCATGCTGACCGATTCGGCGTATGTGACCCAGTAAGGCGCTGGGATTATGACTTCGTCGCCATCGTTGATAAGCGCGCGCAAAGCGATGTACACGCTGTGCTTCGCGCCGCTTGCGACGACTATCTGCCCTGCGCCGTACTGTACTCCGCAGTCCGCGAGCAGCCTGTCGGCCGCCGCCTGGCGCAGGGCGGGTATGCCGTTTGCGGGGGTGTACTTAGTCTGCCCGTCCCTTATCGCCCTGTGCGCGGCCTCGCTGATATTATCCGGGGTGTCGAAATCCGGCTCGCCTGCGCCGAAGCCCACCACGTCTATGCCTTCGGCTTTCATCTGCTTATACAGCGCGTCAACTTTCAGCGTCGTAGACGCTTTTACCGCCGCTGCGATTCTTGATATTTCCTTCATAGCCTTATTACTTCCCTCGTCTAAAATGTTTTCACACGAGTATATTTCACGCAGAGAGCAAATGCAAGTCTTTTTTAGGTGCGAGCTCGATGAACAGACACGAATCTTAAATAATCTCGAACATCGACAGTATAATAAGCACGCAGCTTATTATAATGAACGCGGAAATCAGGAAAGCCCCGATGTTCACCTTTGCGCTCGACTTCTCCGCCGAACCTTCCGCCGCGATCGGCAACAGGCGCGACTTGTCGAGCGCGATGCGTACGGGCTTATACAGGAGCATCGTTATGGCTGCATTGAGCCCGCCCTTCAGGAGGTTGAACGGCAGGAACGCCGGAAGGAGCATTTCGACTACCTTTTCGCGCGATATGTACGGCGTGTAGATAGGCACCAGAATGTAGTTCCACAGCAGCATGACGACCGTGCACACGCAAACGCCCGAGATGAGCCCTATCGCGGCGCCCGCCAGCGAGCGCTTCTTTTTGTAGATCAGCGCCGCTGTTACGGTCAGAGCGACGGAAGATATTATGTTCATCGCGCAGCCGATTATCCCCGATTCGCTGACTGTGAACATCTCCAGGAACGATACAACAACTGATATCGCCAGGCTCGCTATCGGCCCCAGCAGGAACCCCCCTATGGCGATGAAGACGTCCTTAGGGTCGTACTTGAGGAACGTCGCCGCAGGCACCAGCGGAATCCTGCAGACTGCCATCACCGCGTAGGCCAGAGCGCAGAGCATCGCGACGAGCGTTAGCTTCTTTGTCGAAAATCTTGTGTTTGTCATAATTCTGTAATCCCCTTCCTTGTCACAAAAACGTTACACCTGAAAAACATACGTTCTTCAGGTGTAATAGTTTCTGTGCGGCCACGCCGTCGCGCAATGCTGCGGCATACCCGTATCTTCTCCCATCCAGACTTTTACTGTCGGTACCGGAATCACACCGGTTCAACGCCGCCGTGGAGCAGTTGCTCCATCATGCGCGCTCGCGGACTATACCGCCGGTAGGGACTTGCACCCCTCCCCGAAGACACGCTTATTCAGTTACCGGTTATACTAGCATAACCACTCAGGTTTGTAAAGCTGTTTTTTCAGCGCGGTTCAGTAGTAGTTGGCACTCGGTAACCGCATTATATATGCAGAGCGGCTTTGAACGCCGTGTTGACCGCCGTGCTGATTGTCCCGACTTCCTCGGCGTCGCCCACGATGCGAACCTCGGTCTCCGGTGCGCAGCGGCGCATCGACTCAGCCATATCGCGCAGCGGCTTCATGCCGACGGCGATGAGGACAGTATCGGCGTCGAACGTCACTTCGTAACCGGTCGCGTCGTTCACACAGATGATCTTATCATCGAGGATTTCCGTGAGCCTCAGGCCGTAATGCACCGGAACCTTCTCCGCCTGCAGGATCGACGGGAACTCGCGCGCCACGGACCTCGCGCTCCTCATCAGGCTCATCATCGCGCCATCGCGATCCAGCAGCTCGATGACCGTGACATCTTTGCCGGCGCGCTCAAAGTCGATAGCCGCTTCGAGGCCGACGGAACCCGCGCCGATGATGACGATCTTATCTCCAACTTTCGTCTTGCCCATCTCAGCGTCGGGCGCCCAACTGACGTGAGGTTTATCCATGCCCGGCAGGTTCGGCATGATCGGCTCCGCGCCGACAGCGATTATGAGAGCGTCGTACTTCTCCTTCTCGAGGAGCTCTTTGGTAGCCTCTGTGTTCATGAGAACCTTCGCAGGCGACCTTTCTACTTGCAGCTCGAGCCACTTGAGGTAGTCCTGGCAGTCAATTTTGAATGGCGGCGCGGCGCCTCCGATGACATTGCCGCCGAGCTTGTCGGTCTTTTCATATAGCGTGACGTCGTGCCCGCGGTCTACCAGCGTCGACATCGCCGTGATGCCGGCCGGCCCGCCGCCGATGACCGCGACTCTCTTCTTGACCGGCGCCTTCGGCACCTGGCCGTCCACGAGATCCCTGCTCCAGAACGCCATCGGGTTAACGGCGCAGAACTGTGGCTTGGGGATCATAAGGTGCCCTGTGCAGGCGTCGCAGCGCAGGCATGGCCTGCGTTCTTCCGGCATATCCATGGCGTACTTGCGCGGCATATCCGGATCCGCGAGCAGCGGGCGCATCATTGCGACGAAGTCCGCTTTGCCGCTGCCGATGATTTCCTCGGCCATATCGAGGCTGGTGATTGAGCCAACTGTCGTCACGAGCAGGTCGGGGTGAGCCTTTTTGATCTTCTCCGCGAAATGAACGTTGAAGCCGCGCTCCATCATGTAGTTCTGGCACCAGTTGCGGTAATATGCCATGTTGAAGTCGCTGTGGATACCGGCTGAGATATGGGCTATGTCGATATGGGGCTTGATATAGTTGAGCAGTTCGATTGTCTCGTCGATGTGCATGCCGCCTTCAGCGATCTCGTCGCCGGACATGCGCATTTCAATGACGAAGTTCTCGCCGCAGCGCTCGCGAATGGCTTCGCAGACTTCAATGGCGAACCTCGCGCGCTTCTCTATCGTGCCGCCGTACTCGTCTGTCCTTTTATTGTACAGCGGGCTCGTGAACTGGGAGATGAGGTTGCCGTGCCCGCCGTGGACAAGCACGATATCCATCCCCGCGCGTTTCATGCGTTCCGCCGCCTTGGCGTACTTCAGGACAGTCTCGCGGATCTTTGCGTGCGACATCTCTATGCAGGGTATCGGTTCGCGCCCAAGCCTTTTGGCCCTGGTGCGCTCAGTTACCGATATGAAAGATGATGAGGAGAAGCGGTTCTCGGCGCCTACTTCCTCGGGCGCGCTGTTCTCGCCGTTGTGGTTGATCTCCAGCGAGGCGTGGCAGCCGTACTCTTTGCACATATCGGCATACCACGTCAGAGGTAGGATGCTCCTGTCGCTAATCAGGTTGAGCTGGTATGCTTCGTCCTTGCACTCCGTGATGTCGATCGAGCTGTTGCCGACATAGAGCGTGCTCACGCCGCCGCGCGCGAATATACGGAAGAAGTTGACGAAGTCCTTCGTCACCAGACCGTCCTCGCTCGCGAGGTTCGGCGATGGCGGGGCGAGCACGACTCTGTTTTTGAAGTCTACGCCCCTGATCCTGATCGGTTCAAACACATGCTTGTACTTAGAGCCCATTTTTCTACTTCCTTTCATTGTTTTGTCGCGTTTTACACAGATAGTTTACATTTTCGCTTACGCATTTGGCTCATTGTAACAGGTATATCGCGAGATTTCAATTACAAATTGTACATTTCCTCCGACGTGAGCATATCGACGCCATTGGATTCCAGGCAGCGCACCGCGGCAACAGCGTCGTCGGCGCAAATCACGGCGTAGGCCTTTCCGGCCTTGCCCGCTTTCGGAGCGACAAAAACATAAGTGTACTCCACGGCGACGCCCGCATCGGCGAGCACACGCAGCGCGGCAGCAAATTTTCCGGGCTCGTCGTCGACCGCAACAGGGATGACATCCACAAGCTCGACGCCATAGCCTTCATCTTGAAGGATCTTCAGGGCGCGGGCCGGTTTGTCCACTATTATCCTCAGGATGCCGAAATTCTCGCTGTCGGCAAGCGACAAAGCCCTCAGGTCGATGCCGGCTGCTGCCAGCGACTCCAGCGCTTCTGCCAGCTTCCCCGGCTTGTTCTCAAGAAAAACGGATAACTGCTCTATCGTCATGATAATCCACTACCCTTCTAAACTTTCCGGTTGTCTATGACCCTGACTGCTTTCCCCTCGCTGCGCGTGATAGTCTTTGGATTGACGAGCTTGACTTTCGCGGCGATGCCGAGCATGTTCTTGATTGCGTCGCGCAGCATCCGCTCGTGCTTTTCCACAGCTCCCACAGTCCCGGACCCGGAGAACATTTCAGGCGTCAGCTCGACCCTGACCTCCAGCGTATCCGAATGGTTAACCCTGTCGATCACGAGCTGGTAATTTGACGAAAGGCCATAGTCGATGAGAACAGTCTCGATCTGCGAGGGGAACACGTTTACCCCCTTGATTATCAGCATATCGTCGCTGCGGCCCATCAGCCTCGACATCTTCGCGAGCGTCCTTCCGCATTGGCACTCTTTCCGGCTGAGGATGGAAATATCCCGCGTCCTGTAGCGCAGCAGGGGGAACGCCTGCTTTGTCAGACAGGTAAAAACCAACTCGCCCTTTTCGCCGTCAGGCAGGACCTCTCCGGTTTCGGGGTTGATAATCTCCGCGACGAAGTGGTCTTCATTGATGTGCAGCCCCTCTTGCTGCGAGCACTCGAACGAGACACCGGGCCCGGTGATTTCCGTCAGGCCATATATGTCATAAGCCTTAATCCCCAGCTTTTGCTCCAGGCGCAGGCGCATTTCGTTGCTCCACGCCTCAGCCCCGAAAATGCCGGCCTTCAGCTTGACGCTGTCCCCAATGCCCCTCTCCTCTATCGTCTCGGCCAGGAACTCCGCGTACGACGGGGTGCAGCAAATAATGGTCGCTCCAAGGTCGCACATGAACTGAAGCTGCCTGTCGGTAAACCCGGACGACATCGGCAGAGTCAGGCTGCCCAGCTTATGCGAACCGCCATCCAGCCCCGCGCCCCCGGTGAACAGGCCATAGCCGTAAGAGATCTGCACGACGTCGCCAGGCGTCGCTCCGGCCGCTGCGAGCGCTCTCGCGCAGCAGTCGTACCAAAGGTCGATGTCTTGCTGGGTCAGGAACGCGACGACGCGCTTGCCGGTCGTGCCGCTCGTGGAATGAATGCGTACCGGAGCCTCCCGGGGGACGGCCAGCAGCCCGTAGGGATATGCTTCGCGCAAGTCGTCTTTCGTCAAAAAAGGCAGTTTGCCCAAGTCCGCGATCGACTTTACATCCTCCGGCCTGACGCCGGAAGCATCCATCTTCTCCCTGTAGTAGCCTACGTTCGCGTAGACGTGCTTAACCTGTGTTATGAGCCGTTCGCTTTGCAGGTCATGCATCTTCTCCCTGCTCATGCACTCAGCCTCAGGCTGGTAATAATTCTCCTTCGCGCTCATTCCCCGACCTCCACGGCACCTAATTCAAAAGCTCTGCGATTCAATTCCGCGAATCGCTCAGGCACTGTTTCCTCCAGCGCCCGCGCCCAGGCATCTTTCGGGTAGGGAAAATACTTTGACAGCCTGCCCATCAGCACTATGTTCACAGCCTTGGATGAGCCGGCTTCCATCGCGAGGGAAAGCGCGTCCACTGCGTCGACCGCAGCCCCTGCGCCCCTCATTTTCTCCACGAGCTCCCCGGGGTACTGCGCAGCCCCCGTGATTACAGGCATCGGGTCGATTTGCTGGGTGTTAGTTATAACGCGCCCCCCGGGCGCGAGGTACTCAAGCCACCTTGCGGCTTCCAGCAGTTCAAACGAGACGATGAAGTCCGCCTGGCCTTTATCGATGACGGGAGAGTAGACCTTGTCCCCGTAGCGCACATACGTGACTACGGACCCGCCGCGCTGGCTCATGCCATGGACTTCGGAGACTTTCGCGTCATAGCCTTCGTTCATGAGCAGTCGCCCGAGCAGTTTGCTCGCCAACAGGCTCCCCTGCCCCCCGACGCCGACTATCATGATGTTCTTTACGCTCATGTGACCATTCCCTTTCAGTTCGCTTGCTGCCGCAGGGCTTCAAACTTGCATAGTTGCGCGCACACACCGCAGCCGACGCAGAGCGTCGGGTCGATGGCCGCTTTTTTGTCTCTCATGCTGATTGCGGGGCAGCCGATTCTCATGCAGGCGCTGCACCCGGCGCATTTATCCTGTGCGGCTATGAACGGTTCGGCAGCTTTGACATACTTCAGGAGCGCGCACGGCCTCCTGGCGATGATGACTGAAGGTCCCGGCGCCGCAACTTCCTCCGTTATCGCCTTCTCGCACTGCCCGAGGTCGTAAGGATCGACGACTGCTATCCTCTCGATGCCAATGGCACGGCACAGTGCCTCGAGGTCTATCTTCCCGGATGGGTCGCCTTTGATGTTGTAACCGGTAGTCGGGTTGTCCTGGTGCCCCGTCATGCCGGTGATTGAATTGTCGAGTATGATAACGGTCGAGTTCGAACCGTTGTATGCTATGTTGATCAGCCCATTTACCCCTGTGTGCATAAACGTGGAGTCGCCTATCACAGCGACGCTGTCGCCTCCGCCCGCGCAGTTCCATCCGTGCAGCCCCGAGACCGACGCGCCCATGCAGATAGTCGTGTCCATAGCCGACAGGGGCGCCGCCGCGCCTAGGGTGTAACAGCCGATGTCTCCCAAGACTGTCAGCTTCAGCTTGCTCAGCACGTAGAAAATGCCCCTGTGCGGACAGCCGGCGCACATGACCGGCGGCCTCGAAGGTATAGCTTCCTCAACGGCTGCCCCCGACTGTTTCGGCGCGCCGAGTTTCGCCGCGACGAGGTTCTGCGAGAACTCGTCGAATGGCGGGAATATCTCCTTGCCCGTGACCTCCAGCCCAAGCTTTCTGCAGTGGTCTTCTATGATACCGTCGAGTTCCTCGACTACAATGAGCTTCTTGACTCCCGCCGCGAAATCCCGGATAAGCTTTTCCGGCAGGGGGTTGACCAGGCCCAGTTTGAGCACGCTTGCGGCCTCGCCGAGCGCTTCTTTCACGTATTGGTATGCAGTTCCCGAGGTAATGACTCCCAGTTCGCCGCTGCCCTCTTCGACCCGGTTGAGGAACGTGCCTTCGGCGAGAGCCGTGAGTTCACGCGTCCTCTCGTCGACCATCGGGCGGCGCACCTTGGCGTTGCCGGGCATCATTACGTACTTAGCGGCGTTCTTTACGTATGGCTGCTCAGGCGGCGCGGTCCGCTCCGATACCTCGACCACGCTTTGAGAGTGGCTTATCCTTGTGCACAGCCTTAGAAGCACAGGCGTGTCATATTTTTCGGATAGTTCATAGGCGTACTTCGCGAACTCGTAGCACTCTCCTGAGTCAGCCGGTTCGAGCATCGGCAGTTTAGCAGCGATGGCATAATGCCTCGAGTCCTGCTCGTTCTGCGAGGAGTGCATGCCGGGGTCGTCGGCTACGGCGATGACGAGCCCCGCGTTGACGCCTGTGTATGACAGCGTGAACAAGGGGTCTGCCGCTACGTTCAGCCCGACGTGTTTCATCCCGGCGAAGCTGCGCTTGCCTGCAAGTGACGCGCCGAATGCCGCTTCAACGGCTACTTTCTCGTTGGGCGCCCATTCGGAGTAGATTTCACCGTACTGCGCGATGCTTTCGGTTATCTCTGTGCTGGGCGTGCCCGGGTAGCTCGAAGCGAAGGAGCAGCCCGCCTCGTATAGGCCGCGCGCCAGCGCTTCGTTGCCTAATAGCAGCTTTTTCAAATTGCATATCCCCTTTTTTCGTTGTCGCTAGCTTTATAGTGTACTTCCGTTCAGGTACCCACTAGGAGCCTTGGACAAAAGTCGCGTCATTAGATAGGTGCCGATTGTTTTCGCCTGTTTTGCAGGGTTTACGCTGAACAAGTTCAGCGGGGGCGAATACTTGGTTGTATTTAACCGAAAAACTCGCAAAACAGGCGGAAAGAGGTGGTGCCTAGATGATGGTGGGAGTTTTGTCCAAGGCTCCTAGCTTCAGGCGCTATTCGCGCGTTTGCGCGGAAACCAAAGCCTCGGCTCCGTATATGGAGCGCAGCTTAGGCTTTTCTATCTTGCCCGTCGCGTTGCGCGGCACATCCGCAAAAATAATCTTGCGGGGCCGCTTGTATCTGGGCAGGCTGTGGCAGAAGTCGTTGATGTTCTCTTCCGTAACCGCACGCCCTTTTTCCACCTCGATAATCGCAGCGGAGATTTCACCCAGGCGCTTATCGGGAAGCCCGATCACAGCGACGTCTTTGATGTCCGGGTGGCCTGAGAGGAAGTTTTCTATTTGCACAGGGTAGATGTTCTCGCCGCCTGTTATAATGACGTCCTTCTTCCTGTCTACCAGGAAGTAGAACCCGTCCTCATCCTGCTCGGCCATATCGCCGGTCAGTAGCCAGCCGTCTTTGAGCACATCCGCTGTAGCTGCGGGGTCGTTATAGTAACAGTCCATTACGGCGGGGCCCTTCACGCACAGCTCGCCTACGCTCCCCCGGGATACCTCGTTGCCATCTTCATCGATTATCTTAGCTTCCCAGCCGTATCCGGGGATGCCTATTGCGCCAATCTTATGGATGTTCTCGACCCCGAGATGGACGCAGCCAGGCCCTGTAGACTCGCTGAGTCCGTAGTTCGTGTCGTAGCTGTGCTCCGGGAAGTATTCTTTCCAGCGCCTGATGAGGCTCTGCGGCACCGGCTGCGCGCCGACGTGCATCAGCCTCCACTGCGACAGGTCGTAGTCCTCGATGCGTTCCTCCGAGCTGTCGAGCGCGCTGAGTATATCCTGAGCCCACGGTACGAGCAGCCATACTATCGTGCATTTCTCAGCGGAGATTGCGTCCAGAATGTACTTCGGCTCCGTCCCCTTGAGCAGCACGCCTTTCGCGCCGACATAGAAGCTGCCGAACCAATGCATTTTTGCCCCTGTGTGGTATAGCGGCGCCAGCGAGAGGAAAATGTCGTCGCGCGTCTGCCCGTGATGGGCCTGCTCCGCTATGCAAGAGTGCATCAAGCTCCTGTGTTTGTGCAGGATGGCTTTCGGGAAGCCTGTCGTCCCGGATGAGAAGTATATCGCGGCATTGTCGTCATCAGTCAGGCTTACGTCAGGGCGCGTGCTTGAGCAGTCGGCAGTCAGCTCGTTGTAATCCTCCGCAAAGGTGGGGCACTCTCCGCTGCCATAGTAAATGAGCATCCGCCTTTCAATTATCGAGTCAGCTATCTCTTCGATACGCCCGATAAACTCGGGTCCGAATACGAGTACGTCCGTCTCCGCGAGGCTCAGGCAGTATTCGATCTCGTCCGGCGCGTATCTGAAGTTGAACGGCACGGCAAGGGCGCCTGTTTTGAGGATCCCGAAATATATCGGCAGCCATTCGAGGCAGTTCATCATCAGGATTGCGACTTTGTCGCCTTTCTTTACGCCCCGGTTAAGAAGCAGGTTCGCGAATCTGTTCGCTTTTTCGTTGAATACATCCCAGGTTATCTCGCGGCGGTAATGCGGGGCGTGCGATGGCTCGATGAGGCTGTACTCTTTCCATGTTACGCGCTTTGTGTCGCGCCTTTCGGGGTTGATTTCCACGAGGCATACGTCTGACCCGTAGAGTTCGCAGTTTCTTTCAAGTATTTCCGTTATTGGCATTTCTTTCCTCCATGCAGTTTCTATGCTTTGGGATTTCTCCTCATTGTAAGCTACCGTATCCTAACAGAGTTGTCGATAGATGTCAATACGGGCGCGCCACTTGCATATTTGCCGGGAAAGTGTTATACTAGCGTGCGTAAATATTCGCCACGCTGCGCCGGTCTTTTTGCTCTCAGGCGGCGCGTCAAAACCTTGAAAGGCTGCTAGCATTCCTGCGGTTTTGCC
>WRJQ01000030.1 GCA_009778485.1 Oscillospiraceae bacterium | reverse complement strand
ACGAAAAAACAACTGAGAGAAATTGAAGCTAAAAGCGATGAAGAAACATCGTTTCGTGACAAGGATATGCGTTTGCTTCTGGAGATGCGTCTGGAAATGTTAGGACGGGGGTTATGAGATGAACCCCGCGAGAAGGGATATGGCAAGGAAAAACAATAGCACAATCGTCTAAAACCCATAAGGGTACGGCTCCATGAAGTAGTAAAACCCAAGTGGAAGTTCATTTACCTTTTCCCAAGGCTCATCCCACGCCCGCTTGTATTCTATTAAGTAGCCGATCGAACGCAGTAAGGCGAAATCGCGCTGCATAGTACGCTCCGATATTTCGGGGAACGTCTCCCTGTACCATACGTCGCAAGGCTCGTCCGTCATACCGCGGAGAAAGTTCATCAATGTAGTCAAACGACGTATTTTCTCAATATACTGTTCAGCCTTTTTCCCTCCGGTAGGCTCCGGTGAATTATTTGGTTTATCTGCCGGTAACTCCGCTCCCTTCTTGTATGCCAATACGTATGCTTTTTGCCTCCCGGAGTAACGTATAGGGACGCCGGCGCTTTTCAGAAGAGAAATATCCCGCGAGAAAGTCTTGATGCTCCACCCGCTCCCTACGCTGCCGATAATTTCCTGTACGGAGACTTCCCGGCAGGTTTTGAATAAATGATAAATTTCAAGGATACGTTCAGTTTTCGACATACTTTTCCCCGGTCTGGGCATTTTACTCACCGCCTTCAGTAACATAGTAGCATATGGATATAGCCATGTAAAGACAATAGTATGGCGCTGCAACTCTCCTATACTAGGGGGACGGG
Source organism: Oscillospiraceae bacterium (assembly GCA_009778485.1). Lineage (GTDB taxonomy): Bacteria > Bacillota > Clostridia > Oscillospirales > Oscillospiraceae > WRMH01. Next base: position 20,299 of record WRJQ01000030.1, on the reverse strand, counting down.
ATTTGAACTCAATACGAGTTCGAATCCCGCCCCCCTGGCTTTGTATTATGGGTTGCCTGATAAAAGCACGCCCACCTCTTTTTGGCGCTTTTCCCGCGATTATAAGCGTGGGCCAGCGCGGGACAGCGCTGGAGAAAGAACGGTTGCTTCTATCCTGGTGTGGGGTACTGTTCCCGCGACCAGGTCCGCGACCCGGCGTTGCGAGCTGCCGATAATCACAGTAGCTCCTGCGCGCGCGACGGGGATTATATACTCAAGCTTCGCCCTAGCCCCCTGGGCCCCCGCGCGGCTCGAACCGACGCACGACTCCTGTAGTGCCCTTATGTTTGCCTCGAGCTCCTCAACGCTGCTGCCACCTACGTGCTCGACCAGTGTTGACGGATCGCCGGCATCGCGGTATATCCCCTCGGTCGAAGTCAGAATGACGAGAATCCCGGCGCCGGTCAGTTCCGCGATGACGGCGGCGGTCTCGTCATTATCTATGCACTCCACTACAGAGCCGGAGTTCTCGCGCAATGCGGAGAGCTCCAGCTTACGGTTCTCTTCGGCGGACACAGGGTCGTTGTAGTTGATAATAGATATCGCGCCCTGCTCTGCTGACCGCAGCAGGAGTTGGCGGATATGCTCGCGCTTATCCGCATCGTTGAAATGGGTATGCTCGACCAGAATCTGCCGTACGGAGTATTCGGGCTTGATAAACTGCCGGTACTGCGACATGAGAATGGTCTGCCCTTGCGCCGCGTAATCGGTGATGATATTGTCGTTCTCTCCGGACAGCTCATGCCCGGAGCGTTTTATATAATCGAGCCGCCCTATCTCCGTCGCGCCGGAGCTGACGAGCACGTGCCCCGGCTTGAGCTCGGAACTCAATCGCGAGAGAATATTATAGTCGATGTCATTATCTTGCTTTCGGATCAGCGCCATGGATCCAATCTTTACTACGAGTTCTATTGCGCTGGAATTCATAATGCGACGTCCTTTCAGATAGCTTTCGGTTTAGTCCCGTGATCCTGTGGCGACGAGAAACAAAAGAGCGTCTCCTTGGCAGATACTCAATCCCGCCCTCCTATGCTCTCTTCTTGATTTTTTGCTTCAACATATGCAAGCCGGAAATAATCCCGATAAAGACGATGAACACTTCAAGCCTGCCAAGTATCATCCCGAACATCAAGATGAGCAGCGAACCTACAGAAGCGCCCGCGTTAGTCAACCCGTTGGAAATCCCAACCGTGCCAAAAGCGGAGGCAAACTCGAACATAGCGTCGAATAACGAGCTGTTGGAAGTCAGCGTGAGCAACAAAGTCCCTGCGATAAAAACGCCAATATAACATGACACGAAGCCGACGGTATCTTTGATCAATGCGTCGTCAATAGGCATCCTGCCCTGCGCACGGAAATAAACCGGCGCGGTTGTACGGCGCGCTGCGGATACCCGGCTCCTCACGTTTTCTCTTGTAATCCTTATCAGAAGATATGCGCGGAACAGCTTGATGCCGCCTGCCGTTGAGCCGGCGCTCCCGCCGATTATCATCAGGATAATCAACAAACCAAGAGCGAAAGGCGGCCAGTGGGCATAGCTCATCGTGGAATACCCGGTCGTCGTAAATGTGCTTACAACCCCGAATAGAGATTCCATAAAGCTTTTACCGACGCCAAGGCCCATATTCCGCATTAGCGATATCGCCCCGAGCGGCACGAACACAAGCAGCAACCCCGCCATAAAGCGCACTTCGCTCACTTTTGTTATCCTGCGGAACTTCCTTTTTATCAGCAGCAGGAGTATGGCGAAGTTCGTAGAGCCAATAAGCATAAGCACAACCGTGATTATTTCTATCGGCGTACTGTTGTAATGCCCGATGCTGCCCGCCTGCGTAGTAAAGCCTGCTGTGGACAGCGCTGACATCGTGTGGCATATCGCGTCGAACAGTCCCATCCCGAAGACTCTGTATACAAACGTGCCTGCTATGAGAAAACAGCTATACAGCATAAAAATGATTTGCGATGTCCTCTTAAGGCTCGGCATGAGCCTGTCCGGATGCCCCTCCGCGTTGTAGAGGTTCATGTTTTGCTTACCTTGGACCAACATGGCAATCATAATGATGAAGCCGAGCCCGCCGCAATACTGCATGAACGCCCGGTGAAACAGGAAAATGCGAGGCATTGCGGTCACGTCGACAATACTCAGCCCGGTCGTCGTCCAGCCGCTGACCGACTCGAACAATGCCAGCATGAAGTTAAGCCGCCCGTCTACTACAAACGGGGCAGCCCCGGCAAGAAAGGCGAAGCCCCACACAAGCATGACCGGCAGGCTTCCCCTTTGGAGCGGGGAGCGCCATTCCGTCACGGGTTTCTCCTTTACCGGCGCAAACAAGCACACAGCAAGCCCCAGAATAATAGAGCTTGCCGAGGGTATCAGGAAGCTAAGTACATATTGCTTTTCTTCCGCGTAAAAAGGAACAACCACAAGCGGAACTGCGATAAGCAAACCGACGAGCAGTATGAGCCTTCCGTAAAAGCTGCTCTCGGAAAAAAGCCTTTTCATGTTGTCACCGCCCCGTCAATTCCCTAACTGCAGCTATCTCATGTTCGTCTGTCGAAATTAGCACGAGCACGTCTCCGGAATGAATCCGCGTATCTCCGCGAGGGACCACGCTCTTGTCTCCTCGCAGTATACAACCGATAATAACCTCTTTTGGCAAGCTCAACTCGAAAACCTTCTTGCCAACAGCAGGCGCGGCCTGTGAAATCTGAACCTGCGCAATTTTGATGCGGCCATCGCCCACCGGCACCAATGTCGCCATTTCATCCAGGAACGCCTGCTGTTCGATAATGCCGGCTATAGCAGTTATAGCGCACACGACGGAGTCGATACCCATCCGGTAAAAAAACTCCGTCTTTTGGGGGTCGGATATAATCGCGACAGTCTTCTTCACATTATACTTTTTTTTGCAGAGTTCGCATATTACCAGGTTATCGTCGTCCTGCTCGGTGAGCGCGATAGCGACGTCGGCATTATAGGCGTTGGCGTCTTCCAGGATGAACGGCTTGGAGCCGTCGCCGTTGAAAACGGTGAGCTTGTCTATTTCGGCGAGCGATTTGCAATCGTCGATGTTTTTGTTTATTGCTGTAACGTGGTATCCCTTGTTGATCAATGAAGTGGCAAGCGACTTTGTCCTGTGAAAGCCGCCAATCAGCAGTACGCGCTTTTTCATGTCGCTTGTAGTCCCCTTTCCTTGCCTTTACAATTAAACTTCCGCTACTGACACGCCAAGCAGTTTGTCAATCTCTTTTGCCGAAAGCACGGCGGGGCAGATGGTGTCAATGTCGAATTCGCGGTATACATACTCGCATTCCGGGTCAAGGAGGCGGGCGATGACGCGCTCGATGTTGTACATTTCCTTTGCAAGCTGGGCTACCATGATGTTGGTATTGTCGTTGTTCGTAACTGAAATGACTGCTGCAGCCTTCTCAATCTCGGCGCTTTCGAGCACGCTCATTTCCGTCGCGTCGCCGGTCAAAACGATTCCGCCGTACGACGGGGAGAGTTTGCGGAAAGCATCCGGGTTTTTGTCGATTATGATTGTGCTTCCGCCGCTGTCGGACAACGTGCTGGCAAGATTCGCACCAAGGCGCCCGCAGCCGATAATGATGGTGCAGCCTTCATTCTTTATGCTTGAGAACAGCTTCATATCTGTAAACCCCTCTTTGAAAACGCGCGAACTATGTCAGTCCGGCTCGCTGCGCAAACTGGAGTACTAATCCACGCCGCGAAGGGCAGCACGCTGCGCGCTTTTCTTCTTCCCGACCCTATCATACATCAGCATGCAGACGAAGGGGATGATATTAGCAACCGCGCCGACTATGAAAATCAGCGTGTAATCTCCTGTGACAGCAGCCTCTGCGTTGATAAGCGTTGAAAGCCAGTTAAACGCGAACGTCGACAGCCCGATAGACAGGAACGCCAAACCAAAAATCGACCCCATGTTCTTCATACCGTACGCTTCCCCGGTCATCGCCGGGTAGATGCCGGCCGGCCCGCTGTATGCGAACACGATGAGGAATATCATGGCGCTGTATAAGTAACCTCCCGCAAACGTCATCAGCAGCGAAGAAACCATCATTACTATCGTCATAGCGAAAATTATCTTCGACCGGCTCAGCTTGTCCGAGAGAGTCGGTAGTATGAGCCTCGACAGCGCGCTGGCGACGCCGACCAGTTGCACAGTTCGCGAAGCCTGCCCCGCCGGCACATCGCGCAGAGCGGCCAGCGTTTTCACGAGCGGCTGTATTATCATATTCGGCGCAGGGAGGAAGAATAAAGCCGAACACATGAACCAGAAGCGCGGGTCTCGCACAGCCTCGGGAATGGTGTAAGAGTCTTTTTCCTGGATCCCCTTTACGCCGAGCCTTTCGGCGTATCCCTTATCCGGTACCTTGAAAAAGAATGACATGGCAAATACGATAGCGCCGAGGACTATCGCGAATGTGCGGAACGTGAACGGTACGCCGATATCGAGCAGATACTCGGCGATTGGCGAGAATACGACAATCGACAGCCCAAAAGCGCAAACGCAGATGCCGGAAGCGAACCCCCTGCGGTGCGGCAGCCATTTTTGCACGCAGTTTATGGCCCCCGAATACGCAAAGCCGACTCCTGTCCCCGCGATCACACCGTATGTGATATATATGAGCCAGGGCTTGTCCGCAGTCAGCATCGACGTAAGCATCAGGCCGGCAAAAAAGAGTATGCCGGCAATCATGACGACAAGCCTGGGGCCCATCTTGTCGATGATCAGCCCGCCGACGAATATGCCGACGACGAACATCATTATCATCGCCGAGGATACCATTCTGACGGAGGACTCAGCCCATCCGTAGTGTACCATCACGGGATTCTGGAAGACGCTCCACATGTACTCGATTCCGACGCACAGCATCGTTATCAGGCACGCGATTACCGGAATAATCCTAAACTCCTGGTTCTTTTTCATTACCTCTCTCCTTGCGTCGGAACAAACTCCACTATGCTTCACCCTCACGGTTAGTGCCGATAACAGGACTATACAGTATTTCATACCTTCCGTCAACACTTTACGCATATTCGTAGCTGCGTGCGCAGCTACGAAAGTGGGATGTCCTCCGCCATTTCTACACTTTCTTAAACACTACGGTAGAACTTCTTGATATTCTCAACATTCTATGATAGTATTGCAATCAGGATTTGGGAAACAACTACAAACTAACGAAAAGAGGACTGATCGATATGAAGTCAGCAACAGCAATCAGTTATGAACTGGACGATATCGCGGCAGCCGCGAAGGAACTGACAGATCAAATCAGGGAGAAAATAGAGTTATGCAAGAACACCGTCGCCATACTGCACGGACAGCCGGACATGGAAATCGGCGAACTGTCTAAAGCAGTCAGCGAGGAGCTTGGCTGCCACGTCATCGGCGGGACCACAGCCGCGGGCGCATCGCTGACAAACGACGGCTACCATGAACTTGCCGTTTCGCTGCTTGTGCTTTCAGCCGACGATTGCCTCTTCAGCACTGCAATAAGCGGCTCCATGGAGGCCGACCCTGAGAAAGAAATCGCGCAGACATATCAAAAAGCGTATGGCAGCCTCAAAGAGCTGGACCCCGGCGCCGAGCCGAAGATGGTCATCTGCATCGCTACGCTCGTGGGCAGCATAGCGGCGGATAACATCCTCATCAAAGCCTCGGACCTGTGCGGCAGCCTGCCCGTGTTCGGCTATATGGCCGGCGACGACTTCGAGTTCAGCAAACAGCAGGTCTACCTCGACGGCGAATCGGGCGGCGACAAGCTTGCGTTCCTGCTCATATCCGGAAACATTAAGCCCGTCTTCCAAACGGCCAACCTGGCCGGAAAGAAAGCCCTGGAGAAGAAGCTTGTCACGAAAGCGCATGACAATATAATCTGCGAGATAGACGGGAATCCGGCCTACGAGTATATAAAGGAATTCCCCTTTATCGACGACGAAACGACAGTCCTGTTCAACTATCAGTTTTTCGTAGAAATGCCGAGCGACGCGGATAACGACGGTATCCCCGTCTCCCGCGCCCTGAACACCTACGACAAGGAAACCGGCGAAGTCACCTGCTTTGCCAACGTCCCGGAAGGCTCGCACATCGGGCTGCTGTACTGCACCGGGGACGACGTGGCTGTAACAAGCGAGGCCGGCATCAATGACTTCATGGCAAAGATAAACGCTGCGGGTGGGGACTACGAGTACACGACCGTGATAATCGCGACCTGCAGCCTGCGCAATATGTTCCTGGCGGATATGAAGTCGAAGGAAGGCGACCTTGTTAAGGCGATGTTCCCGGAGAACCTCACCGTGTCCGGCCTGTACGCCTTCGGCGAGATTGCGCCGACCAGCGTCGTCGCAGATAAGGCGGTCAACCGTTTCCATAACGCGACCTTCACAGTATGCGCCTTTTAATAACCTGAGTGGAGCGGAGCGGAGTTTACGACGACGAAGGGGGGCGACTACCTATGGACAATGAACAAGTGGCAACGCAGGATGGCGGGGAAGCCGCTCCCACCCTGCAAAGCGTGCAAAGCGAGCTCAACGCGCTGAAGCGCAAGTACGCGAGGCTCCTGAAAGAAAACGAGAACGTGACGCACCTCTACAAACAGGCCGCGTCCCTTCGCGACTTCAACGAGAAAGAAAAAGAAGTCCAAATGCGCTATAACCAGCTCCTGCGCGACAACAGCCCCGACGAGATCATGCTGCTGGATACCGAGCTGAACATCCTCCTATGCACATCGTCGGTAAAAATGGCGCTAGGTCGCGACGTCACCGGCGAATCGGTCCTGCCGGTTGCGGAGGAGAGATTCGGAGCCGCGAACGCAGACGAAGTGCAAGTCGCGCTCTACAGGATGCTGAACAACTTCAAGCTTGCGCCGATCCTCACGAACTCGTATGAGCTCCACGTAGAGGTCAGGGGCGAGCAAGACTCGTTCTTTTCGATAACGCTCTCGCCCGCGCTGGACAATAAAGGCGAGCTGTTCGGCGTCGTCGTGCTTGCGCATGACAACACGGAAATGCACGACGCAAATGTCCGCGCCGAAGCCGCGAACCAGGCGAAGAGCGCATTTTTGAGCACGATGAGCCATGAGATCCGCACTCCGATGAATGCAATCCTGGGCATAACAGAAATCCAGCTCCAAAACGAAACGCTCGGCCCGGATACCAAAGAGGCCCTCGGTAAGATTTACGCGTCGGGCGATATGCTGCTCGGGATAATAAATGACATACTCGACCTTTCAAAAATCGAAGCCGGCAAACTGGAACTGCTGATCGACAAGTATGAAACCGCGAGCTTCATCAGCGACACAGCGCAGCTCAACATGATGCGCATCGGCAGCAAGCCCATTGAGTTCGAGCTTTTCGTGTCTGAGGACTTGCCCGCATCTCTATCCGGCGACGAACTTCGCGTCAAGCAGATACTCAACAATATCCTTTCCAACGCTTTCAAGTATACGGCGGAAGGCCTCGTCAGCCTTTCGGTCTCGCAGGAGCAAAGCGCCGATAACGATGGCGAGGTTCTGCTTGTCGTCAGCGTGAGCGATACCGGGCAGGGGATGACGAAGGAACAGGTCGACGCGCTGTTCGACGAGTATTCGCGTTTTAACGCTGAAGCGAACCGCACGACCGAAGGCACAGGACTGGGCATGAGTATTACGCGCAACCTGATACGCATGATGAATGGTGAAATATCTATCGAAAGCGAGCCTGGCAAGGGCTCCACATTTACAGTCAGGATACCTCAAGGCCTGGTCGATGAGCAGCTACTCGGGCATGACGTCGCGGAGAATCTGCGCCAGTTCCGAACGGATAGCAGCGCGTCCATGAGGCGGGTTCAAATCACCCGCGAGCCTATGCCATACGGCAGCGTCCTGATAGTGGACGATGTGGAGACGAATATCTACGTAGCAAAAGGGCTGCTGACGCCGTATGAACTGAAGATAGACTCCGCGGACAGCGGCTTCGAGGCCATCGATAAGGTCAAGGCCGGCAATACTTACGATATTATCTTCATGGATCACATGATGCCGCAGATGGATGGCATCGAAACGACGCAGAAGATCCGCGAGATGGGCTATGACAGACCGATCGTCGCGCTGACAGCGAACGCTGTAGCAGGCCAGGCAGACGTCTTCCTGGGCAACGGGTTTGACGATTTCATCTCGAAGCCTATTGACGTCAGACAGCTAAACGCCGTGCTGAATAAAATGATTCGCGATAAGCAGTCACCTGAAGCGCTTGCGCAGGCAAGCGAGCAGGCTGCCGCCGGCGGCGGATCCGGCGCCGTCGATTCTAGCCCGGGCGTCGACCCGCGCCTTGCCGAGATATTCGTGCGCGACGCCGTGAAGTCGTTCGACCTCCTGGAAGGCATCATTGGGAAGCAGGGGGTTTACAGCGAGGACGACGTGCGCGCGTATGTGATTTGCGTGCACGGGTTGAAAAGCGCTCTGGCGAATATGGGGAACACGGACTTGTCCGGCATTGCCCTAAAGCTGGAGCAGGCAGGCCGCGATGGCGAGACAGGTATAATCGCGGACGAAACCCCGGCGTTCTTCGGTTCCCTGCAGGAGTACATAGCGCAGCTCATGCCGGAGCCCGGGGACGAAGGCGAAGGTGAAGCAGGGGACGACACGGAGCTCCTGCGCGAAAAGCTGCAAGTGATAAAGGCTGCATGCGAGGAGTACGACGGCGGCATAGTGGACGCCGCGATTGCAGAGCTGCGCGAGAAGCCATGGTCAAAGGAAGTAAGAGAGCTACTGAGCCTAATGGAAGAGCATTCTTTGCACAGCGATTTCGACGAGGTGCTGGCAGCAGCGGATGGCTACTTGGCGTAGCGGCGACACCGTAGCAAATTGAAAAAAGTGGCGGCTATCACAATGATAGCCGCCAAAACTGTGTGAAGCCGCTCGTTAGTTTTTTACGACGATCGTGCAGGTTGCGGTTTTGCCGTCTGCCTTTATGGTCACAATCGTTGTGCCGGGTTTCAAAGCTGTGAGCAGCCCGGTTTCTGTGACGGTAGCTATGGTCGTCGACTTGACCGCATAGGAGAGAGCCTTATCGGTTGCGTCTCCCGGATTCACCGTCGGGCTGAGCTGGAACGTCTCGCCGGGTTTCAGAACTATCTTCGCCTCCGGCAGCGTTATTGAAGTGACAGGAATCTTGACGTTCACGGTGCAAGACGCTGTCAGAGCTCCGCTGTCGCTTATGGCTGTAATTATAGCGACGCCTTCCGCAACGCCGATCACTTTTCCGGTCGGGTCGACTCTCGCAACCGTCTCGTTGCTTGAACGCCAGGAGACGCCCTTGATCGACGGGACCGTAGGCTTGTACGTGACCGTCAGTGCGCTGGAAGCGCCGACATTCAGCGCAAGCGTAGTTTTGTTGACCGCGATTGACTCGACCGGCGCTGTTTCGGCTTTTGCCGTCACGGTGCAGCTTGCTTTAAGCGTACCGCTCGCGTCTGTGACGGTGATCACCGCAGTGCCTGCGGAGACGCCGGTCACGACGCCCGCGCTGACGGTGGCGACGCCCTCGTTCGAGGATGACCATTTCAGGGCTGAGCGGTCGGTGTTATATGGTGTGACGAAGGGGATTAGCGTCATTGACCCGCCGACGGCCACTCCTGCCGTCGCGCGCAGCTTCACCGCTGTCAGGTCGGAGACAGCTCCCTGCTGCGGGTCCTGGCTCCAATCTTCGGTCGCGCCCGGATCGGTCGATGAGCCGGAGCCGGTCGACGACTCTACCAGCGAAGCCAGATGCGCTTCAGGGTCGATTGTTGCGGCGCCACCCGCCGAGGCCTCGGCTGAACCGCCGGTCGCGGAGTTAGGTCCGGGGCCGGTTGCCGCTGCTCCTGCGGGCTGCGTTCCGAATGAGCCGCCTTCCGACGGCATTACGTCGACGACTACTTCGGTCGATTTGCTCCAGTCCTTCGTGCGGACGGTAAGCTTCGCCCTTCCGGCCCTGTGCGCCGTTGCGTTGCCTGCTCCGTCGATTGTCACCACCGCCGGCGTTTCGCTCTCAAAGACGGCTGAGTAGAGGTCTATCCCGGCGTCGAAGGCTGCTGCCTGCACGCCATCAATCTCCGCTGTGGGTACGGTCATGCCTACGGAGAAGGGCGCGGAGCCGGGGGCGACGGGCGCTGGTGCTGGTGGTGGGGGTGGTGGTGATGTTGCGAACATCCCATTGATCTCAACATAGATGCTACTGCTGCCTTGATTAACACGAACGAACCCGTACGCTGGGGCTGTCATTTTTATTACCCCAGCTGCTGTAAACTGAATACTGCCCGGAGATGTGGTGCTGGTGACTGTGTAGGTTGCGTTGTTAAGGTCAATCCCGGCACCGGCTGCAGCAGCTATGACTTCAGAATCTGTCTTGAGGTCGAACTCAGTATCAAGGGAATAAATGATTATGCTTGGAGATGTAACCGCCGGCGGCTTTGGTTCCGCCGTTATTGAAAACGTGACAGATAACTCCTTATCCGATGGTATCGGTGGTTTCCTTCCAATGTTATTCCCGTTCTCCGGATTAACAGGTGCAAAGCCCTGATTCCCAATCTGCACGACGCTTACAGTCATCGTATATGGACCGCCCGTATGGCTGAAATCTGCGACCGCGAAAGCTGAGTATGCGTTGCCGAAGCGCCGGATGCCTTGGATATCTATAGCAGCCGAGCCGGTTACCGTCTTGGTCTGTGGGTACAGAGACATATACGTCCTCTCGTTAAGCTGACTGGCATGGGTGATGATATAGTACTCATATATGTCGTCCGGTGGGTGGTATTTCGCGCCGGGTGGAAGCGGTAGTGGGTCGTCTCTCCACCATAAATCCTCATCGTTTCTCAGATCGTTGCTGCCGGGGATAACCGAGGCGTCCAGCGTTACCATAAACGGTACTGTATCGATGTCCCAATACCAGGGAATCACGGTAGTTGTCATGGCCTTTTGTACAATATCAACGTCCTTTGGCGTGACCCATACGTAGAACACGTTGCTGCCGTCGAAGTTTGCGAGGTCGACTGCGGCGTTCACCTGCGGGTTCGAGGTTGTAGCTGTCGTCAGCGGGACGCCGTTCGCGTCAGTCACGCGCGCATCGCCGGCTTCAATACAGGCGATTATTTCGGCCATAGTATTCACGGTGGTGCCTGAGGCTGTAGAGAAGTTTGCGTACAATCCAGCCGTTGTATCCAGCGACGGGTCCTCGAGCACTATACCGCAGAAGTAATCTGTCGAGGTGGCTTTGACCCAAACCCAGTTGCCGCTCGCGTCCTTGGCCTGCAGCATAAAGTGAGATTGCTCCGTTATAACCGGGTTAATCCTCATGCTGCCTCCATCAGGTACGAACAGCGGAACTGTCGCGTACCAGTAGTCTACCCAAAGGAACGTCCCGGCTCCGGGGAGAACCTCTTTTTCCGTATCAGCGTCCCTGACGGGAGTAACTCGGACTGCGGCAAGCCCTGTCTTATTGTGCTGCGGAGTGACGCGCCCCCCCGGAGCGAGAACTAATTTAGAATCCACCTCAACCAATGCTCCGGGGGTTGCTGCTGCTGTTGCTAAGTACTGCATATACCAAGTATACCCGGAAGCGTCATACACTTTGACTGACCCGTCCGAGTTGTAGTTACCCTGAAACGCGGGAGCTGTCACCCTGCCAAGGTTGCGGAACTGGTCGACCTCCAGTGTCCTCCATGTCATCAGGCGCCCAGTGTCATTCTGCTCCGTGGCTATGACCTGCTGCGTCTCGTTGTTCTTCATCTCCAGCACCCGGCCGTAGTTATCCTTGTTAGAGATGAGGTTGCCTGCCGAAACCGAACCCTCGTAGAACTCCATGTTCTGCACTCCCCTGGGTACGGAGACGACCTCGATCGTGTGTATAGGCTGCTCTCCGGGGGAAGTCCTGATGCTTATATACGACCGCCCGATGCCCGTGGCCTGGATGCCCGGCATCACGGAGGTGTTCAGCGTGACGCTCGTGCTGCTGGTGACGGAGCCGTTTACGATGAACTTGACGGACGTGCCCCGCACGATCTCCCAGATGAACTGCTGCCCGGGAGCGTAGGGCAGTATCTGCTCGTTCGTCACCGGGTCCCTGAGCCGCGTGGCGTCGAGCCCACGCCTGTCCCCCTGGTACATAACGGCGCTGTCCGCGTCGTTGCTGCCGGAGGTATAGCCTTTCAGGTCAATTCTGAGGCTCTGCCTGTTTTCGACTATTACCTTAATAGATGCCATCCCGGATTTCGTCGGGTCCGCCGGCGGGTTGCCCGCGACCCAGACTTCAACGCTGACGACCGTGCTGTTGATGACGTTCCCGGCTGTGTCAGTTTGCGTTCCGACGGCCCTTACCATGCCGGTGCCGGATACTGTCGCTATAGCGGCGTTCTCCTCTTTCCATACCAGGGCGATGTTACCGCCCGAGGGTATGGCGCGGTACATCTCATACTTGACCTGATATGTGCTTCCCACGCCCAATGTGACAAGTTCGGGCGTGATAATTATATCGTTTTCATCAGCGAACACCCAGACCTCGCAGGTATCGAATACGCCCGGGTCGCGCATGGACTCAACCGTTACCAGCGCCCTGCCCCGCCCGACGCCTGTAACGACGCCCCCGACGACAGTCGCGACCGCTTCGTTGTCGCTGTCCCACCTGAGGTCGTCCGTGGAGTTGCTCGGCGTAATGGTATATGTAAGCCGCTCATAGCTGTTCATCGGCGGCGGGGATACCATCGTGCCGTCTGCCTCCCTCGGCACGGCTATCAGCTTGACTGTGTTCTTGCTGAGCTTTATCGACGTGGCAGGCGTCCCGGGCGTAACGTTGACAGTAATCGCGACGGTCTTGCCTCCTGCCGAGACGTTCAGCCTGTCGTTTTGCCCGGGCTGGTTCGCGTTGAAGATGAGCGTGTCGCCTATGATCGTGACGTCAGACAGGGGGCTGTACTGACCCGTCCTGGCCCATTGCCATGTGACGAGCCTCGCTACGTCCGCCGCCGGCATGACGCCTTTGTTCGTGTTGACCGTCAGCTTGACTTCGCGCTTGTTCCCCATCGCCATCGTAAGCGTGTTCGGGCTTGCCGCTATGCTGTTGATGACATAGTCTTCGAGGCTTGGCGTGCCGGGGGTCGAGTTCTGGTTGAGGTAATCCTTGATAGCTCTGATCACCGCTTCGAGCGACGTGTACTCGATCATGTCGAAGAGATACTTCGCCATAGCGTCTTTATCCGCGTTAGTGAAGCTCTTGTAAGGATCGGCGCCCGTCTGGAAGTCTAGTAAAGCCGCGTTGGCCGCTGTCTCGATGAGCTTCCTCAGAGCCGCCGGGTCGCCGGAGCCGTTGATCTTCGTCAGCAGGGCAGACTCTGCGGCCAGGCGCGCGTCGACTGCCTTGTCGAACGCAGCTTTAACTGCTGCGGGGGTCGCGAAGGATGACTTGCGCGCCGCGAGCACCGCATCCGCCACGTAGGCCTTGCCCGTGCCCGACAGCTTGGCGTAGGCGCTGTTGAGCGAGGTGTTGACGCCCAGCTCCGCAGCGAAGGTCTCCTCCTGCAGTATGCTCCTGACCTCGGAAGGCGTAAGCGCGTAGTTGATCGCGTCGAGCGCCTTGTTATTCGTGCTGGGCAGCCCGAGCGGGTTGTCCGAACTCAATATGCGGCGCACGGCTTCGGCGCCGTAGTATGTCGTTACGCCGTTGATGCTGTAGAAACGGCTGCCTCTGCTGTCATTGTGCAGGCCGATAAAGTCCGCTTCCAGCTCCGTCTTCTGGCTTGCCGCCAGCGGGCGCAGTTGAAGTATCGGGCTCCTGAACTGGAGGTTCTCGTTTATCTCCCCGCCCCAGTTTATATAGAGCGCCTCATTGATAAGGCCTGTATCCGTACCGGAGAGCTTAAAGACGGGCAGATATACGATGAGCCCGGTGACGCCGTTGCGCGTGACAAGGGGGATGTTCCTCAGCGTGATTGGATCCCCGTCTACGTATGTATAGGTCAAAGAAGCCGGAGCCGTCGTCCCGGGCGCGGGCACGAAGAAGCCGACCCAGTACGCCAGTCGGTTGACGCGGCGAGTCAGAGGCACGCGGCCTGAAGTCATCTGGGTCACGTTTATCTCCGTGGCGGAGCGGCCCATAATCGTCTGGATCCTGAGCGCGCCCTGGTCCAGAGCCGGCTCGTCGAGCAGCGTGATGTAGCGCGAGGGGTTGTTTACGCGGTCAACGACGTTGGGAGCCGTGGACTCCGGGCCGTTGACCAGGCTGCCGGATATCGTAGCCGAGAAGTTGACGCCGACCGTCGTGAACTCCGGGTTCTCCTCGATTTTCGCCCCGGTGTTGTTTACGAGCAGGTTGCGGATGCGGCCTTTGCCCGTGACCGTGGCGTTAGGCGCGGCGACTGTCAGGTTCTCGACGGAGGAGTCCAAAGAGATATCCAGCGTCGCCCCCTGCCCGGCGCCGTCGAAGCGCGCGTAGAGCACCCGGCCGGATGTCATGGTCACTTTTGATGCGCGGCCGCCTATATGAAGGTTGTCCAGGCTGACGCCGTCGAGTTTTACGACCGCGCCTTCGCGCGCGTCGTCCAGTATTGTAAGGTCAGTGATCCCCCTGCCCGAGAGAGTGAAGCTCGACACCGCGCCGATTTCCGGCACGACTGAGTCGTCCGTTACCGCGACGCGGGTGTCCGCGCCGAAGCTCGCTACATATATGCCGTCGACGTATGTGTTGGACAGGGTGACGCTGTTCGGCCCGCCCCCGCGCACTACGACGTTGCCGAATATCGTGCAGTTGGAAATAAGGACGCTCCCCGACCCGACCCCGTCGCCGACGATTACGTCGCCGTACAGGACCACGTCGCGAAGCTCGGAACCCGGGGTGTTGACCAGCAGGCCGCCCCGGAGCGAAACGTTGTGATATGTAGGTTCAGGCAGATGGATGTTCGGGAAGAGGTTGCTGATGAGCCGGACGGCTTCGGCGCGCGTTATCGCTTTCTGCGGGCGGAGCGTCCCGTCGGGGTAGCCGTTCATCAGGCCTCTTTCGGCGAATGAGGCAATGTAGGTCTTGGCGTAATAGGAGATGGAGAGGAAGTCGGAAAAGTGCGTTACTACATCTTCGTTCCTGGAGCTCATGCCCAGGGCGCGGGCTGCCAGCGTCGCGGCGTCCTGCCTCGTGAGGTTGTTGTTCGGGCGCATCGTGTTATCTTCGTAGCCGTTCGCGATGCCCATGTTGACCGCAATCGCGACTATGTCATAGTACCAGTCGCCCCGGGTGACGTCTGTAAAGCGGGAGATGTCGCCCCGCACCGTCGCGCCCAGCACCCTGACGACGAGCGAGAAGAACTCTGCACGCGTTATCGGGGCGTCGGGTCTGAAGTCCCCGGTATCGAAGTCGGCAAGGGCGCCCAGCTCGTTTATGCGCAGTATATCTTCCCTCGCCCAGTGGCCGGATATGTCCCAGTAGGACTGCACGGCTGCGGCAGGCGGGATGAGCGGGGCTACTCCTGTCGTGATAATGATAATGGCCAGTATGGCGGCCAGGAGTTTCTTTATGGTCTTCATCATGTACCTCCAGAGGGGTCAAGTTTCAGCATTGCCCGGACAGACATCATACACTATATATATCGCGTTTTTCAAGGTTTTTATTTAGTAGCAGCGGGATTCGAGCTGTATTGGTGTCTGTTCAGGTACCCACTACCTCCAGGCGTTACATTTCAATACAAATATGGCGGGGTATATGCTGAGTTTTACGGATAAGTATGAAAATTATGTAGAAAATAGCTGAAAATTCTGAACAATCTTCATTACTACATAAAAACGAGTACAAAAAGCGAAGAAATACGCAAAAATACGACTCAAATACGACTGGGCTATGGTAGCCTTTTTCTGTATCAATAATTATTTCGCATAGCGCTGCAAGCGCTAAATATGGAATGGAGATGGGCTATGAAAAAGATGAAGAACAGAGCAATCCTGAGAAGAGCTTTCTATCCCGGCAGCGGAAAACGAAGTCTTTTGAGGAACATGAGCAGGCGGGTGATGCCGCTTATTTTTATCGCGATGCTGTTGCTGTTGCTGGTGCCGCTGGCGAACCTGGCGAACAGAGGGCTGGCGGGTTCCTCCGACGCATGGGATCTAGGCAACTTCGTGACCAGCGTCGAGATCCTGGACTCCCACGGAAGCCCGATAGGCGGCTCGATTACCGATGGCGATAAGAGCTCTATCACCATCGCGTTCGCCGAACACGCGGGAGCTAACGGGCAGTTCGGGTACAACGGGGACGGCTACCTGGTCTATACACTACCCGCCTCCCTTGCGCTGCTCGAAGACGTGTCAAACGGAGAGATCAGGCTGGCGAACAGCAAACAGGTCGGCTCCTATACCGCCTCAGCGGCGGATGGAGTCATCAAAGTACATTTCGGCGACTTCACTCTGGATGGCGAGCCGAACGCCGGACACAACTTCATTGACTTCACAGACGCTGCCTTCGTGCTGCGTTTTGAAGCCGAGTTCCGCGTCGGGGGCGATGCAGTGGAGGTTGACTTCGGCGATGGCTTCAAAGTGACATTCACGGTGCTGCCGCCCGAGGAGCCGGAACCGGTCCCGCCGGGTATCGATGTCGTCAAAACCGCGGATAGCGGCGATGGCGGCATAATCAACTATGAGATCGTAATTACAGCGACAGGAGACGCCGGAGCCTTGCCTCCGCAAGTGATTTCGGGCATAGAAATGGCAGACACGCCCTTCGTTGCCGATAGCCCCCTGGGCGGTACGCAAACGCCGGTGAGCGGCGCGGCCAGGGGCGCTTACTTTGGTTTCAGCTATCAGTATAACGATGAGTCTGAGATAGTGCTTAGCGGTGCGCAAGCGATTGCGCTATGGTCGGGAGGAAGCATGCGCATCGCTTTCGACCGCAGCCTGTCCCCGGGCGAGACAGTCACGCTGCGGTACTCGCTCGATACCGGCGCGCTCATAGCGGCAGGCCCACCAGCCATTGCATTCTACTCCTCGCTCTATATAGGCAACGACGTGACCGTGCAAGCCGGAGGCTTGTCCGACTCCGACTCGACCGTTACGCTGGTATCCGAAGCGACAGTCGCCAAGCAGGACGGCGCGGGCGGCTGGGCGGCCAGCGTCGACGGCGGCCGCATAAAGCTCAACGGCAAGACAATCACTGACACACAGACTTCATCAAGCTCATCTTATCCCATGATTTTCCCCGCGCCGGACGCTATAACGATCAGGCTTTACACAGCCCCGGGCGCGGAGCCCGGGAGCATGCTGACATTCACAGCCGCAGACCTTATGGCGAACATTAGCTTCATATACGTGAACACGACGACTAACAGGATGGAGTTAGCGATACCCGCCGAAGGAACCGGCGCGCTCCCGGGCGGCGGCGCATTCCCCGCGATATACCGCGTCGAACTCCTGTTCGATACCGCAGCGCCATCGCTGCCCGACGTAGCCTGGCCGTCTTCGACGACTGTCACACACACGAATACCATAAGCTACCTTGGGCTCGTCGGCAGCCGTTACCGCACATACTCAGCCCATCAGACCGGAGTGCCTGTCGATACCACCGGCACGTTTTCCGTCACCAAATCGTCTTCAGGCCCAAGGGAAAGCAGCCCCGGTTCAGGCGTGTTTGAGATAGATTATACGATAGTCGTCAGCGTGCCTGCGGGCAATCTCAACGCGGCTTTCTACTTCCGCGATACGCTTGAAGTCGTAACAGGGACCGCTGTAAGCAGCATCAACAATATGCCGAAGAGCGGGCCTGCAGTAGCCCTGACCCCCGCGCCGACAGGCGCGGCCGGCGATCCGGATCCTTTCGTTTACACATACGCGCACAGCAGCAACAGCACATACTGGTACCTCTACTTCGGCGCTGCGAACATCAGCGATTCCACCCGCAGCGTCTGGCAGTACAGCGCGGCAAAGGATATAACCATCACATACACCGTCAGCTTCGCGCTGGAAACGACAACCAGCCCGAGGAGCAGCATAGAGAAACTCCTCAAGGCAGATCAGAGGGCGCTGCTGCGCAACACCGCAGCCGTGCGGGTCAGCGGCGGCAGCCTGGCTATGAGCATAACGTATGACGCGTGGCCGATCCACAAGAGCGGCGAGCCGAGGACTTACGACCCTTCCGTTTTCGACTTCACAGTCTCAATGAACCGTAACGCCGCGGCGACGCACTACAGCTTGTTCTCGCAAGGCGCTGCAGTATTCACGGATACGTTCGACAGCGCGCTGGAACTCGTACCGGGCTCCTTTTACGCGCGAACCGTTTCCGCTCTGCCGTATACCTACTACAGGCCTGTCGCAGATCCCGCCGTCAGCGTGAACGGCGACGGCAGGAAAACTTTCAGCGTCGACCTTTCGAGCCTTATCCGGTATGATGGCGCGGATACATCCGGCGTGATGAGCATACCGGTCGAGCCCGAGTGGTACGCTCAGCAGTCCGCGATCGAGATCCACTATAGCCTTAGAATACCCGACCCCGGCAGCATAAGCGCAACCGGCGTCACTTCTCTTAGCAACACGGCGCAGATTGCGGCGACTTCGACAATGCTGAGCGGAATCACATTTTCGGACAGTTCTTCCGTCGACTTTGTCAACAGGCCGCTCAGCAAAGGCGTGGAGCACGTCCCGCCGGGCGGCAACGCGGGCAGCGTCGAGATCATAATCAACCCACACGGCTGGAGCCTCGACCCGGCAAAGTCGGGAATGATCACAGCCGTGGACACTATGAGCGATAACCTGCGGTTCTATCAGGAATCCATAACCGCGTACACCCGCTCCATGGCGCCGTCGGGCGCCGCCTGGGGGAGCTGGGAGAAAGTCGAAGGCCTGCGTTTTTCAAGCGACGGGACGCCCTGGACTTGGTACAGCGACGGCATGCATAGAATCATTTTCGCGTTCCCTGACGAAACGCCTGTCCGGATAACATACGACGTGCTGATAATGATCCCCGCCGGCCAGCCCGAAAAGATCGAGAACACCGTAGAGGTCTGCGGGCGCAGCGCGACAACGTCGGAGGATAAATACATAGTCACCGGCAGCACGGCGAGCGCAAGCGCGAGCAAGAGGGACGTCTTCATCGTGAAAAACGACGAGGAGGATGGCGCGCTCCTGAGCGGAGCCGGTTTTGATCTCTACATGGCGATACCGGGCGGCGGCGCGTACGACGGCATGCAGACGAAGACTGTTGTTCTCGGAGATACGACCTTCTATTACCTGACAAGCGCGGAGACCTCAGAAGACGGAAGAGCGCAGTTCGACTCGGACTGGCTGACCCCGTCGCATAAGGCGGTATACCTGCTTGTCGAGACATACGCGCCCGAAGGGTATGCGCTGCCAACCGGAACAGGCGGGTTTACGCCGTTCATACTCCATTCGCCGACCGTGGCGGAGCTGAGTTCGCATGAAACGAAGCTGGGCAAGCCCGTTACCGCGATAGCTGACAACACCCATATCGACAATGCGAAAATTGTAACGCCGCCCGATACTCCCGGTGAGACGGAGTTCCCCCGGACGGAGCCTCCCGGAGAGACAGACCCGCCTCCGGTAACGCAGTCTCCGTCCGGTACCGAGCCTCCCCCGGAGACAGAGTCCCCAACAGAGGCTGAGACGCCTCCACCCCCGAAACCGCCCACCGAACCCGAGACGCCTCCTGAACAGGAACCGCGCGAGCCGGGGCCAATAGAAGAGCACCTCGAGTCATATCCGGAGCAGGAGAGGCATCCGGTCGACGGAGTCCTTGAAAAAGAGCCGGGCGCATTGAGATACCGCGATATCCCTGACCCCTCTGTCCCCGGGAATGAGCTTATCTGGGACGACGACGGTTGGCTCGAAATCGACGAAGATGGAGTGCCGCTGGGGAAATGGTTCTGGCACGACGATGAGGAACTTTGGATATTCGACCCATACGTGCCGCTGGCGGAAATGCCGCGGACCGGCCGCCCCCTCCCTCCCGCCGTGTTCCTCGCGGCGCCCGGCGCATTGCTTGGATTTGCGGGCATCATGGCGCTGAGGAAGGACAAGAGCCGCAGGAAAAAATGAGGAGCGATAAAAAAACTGTTGACAAACAGGCTTGAGCTATGCTAAGTTGTAGCGCAGATAAAGGCTGTGACGAAGACGGCGGTGTTTCGGGGGGGCGGGGTTTGGACTCGGTAAACCGATTTAGTTTGGATACCCCCCCCCCCTGTAATGCAGGGAAACGGGGGGTGGGGGGGGCCGGGGGGCAAAAGGCGCGCGCGGGCCGGCG